>NZ_JBSFNN010000025.1:0-82670 GCF_053587115.1 Streptomyces sp. NPDC003697 | reverse complement strand
AACGCGATCCCCGTAACTACCTGGCCTTTCTCGGCCTCGCCGCCGCCCTGTGTTGCTACAAGCGACTGCTCCGCCTCACCACATAGGACACGGTCCAAGACAGGCTACCGAGGAGCCTCGCGCAAGGGGACACCAGAATGAGCAGAACAAACGGCACCACAGCAGTAGGTTCCATCAGTTCATCACCTTCAGTCCGTGACCGCGCCCTCAGTGGCCCGGCCTCTCATGACTGATGAGGGCCAGGGGGCCGATTCCGCCCCCGTTCGGCCTAATGCCGCTCGGGTGCGGGAAGGTCGGCCCCGGCCGCAGGCTGCGGCCTGGAAGGCCCCATAGCGTGCAGCGCGGCGTGAAGCAGGAGGCGTGCGGGCAGTGCCAGGCCGCTGGCGTCGATGGCCATCCCAAGGAGAGGTGTCGCGAGCGGGGTGAGGGTGCGGACCAGCGACTGCGCCTGCGACGCGAGCGGGGTGCGGGGCAGCGTGATAACGAGGGTGAGGGGCACGACAGTGTCCTTAAGCTGATCAAGCCACGGAAATGGCTGGTTTCGCCCGTTCACCTCAGGACAACCCGCTTCTGAGGCGCGTCGATGGCTTCAAAACGATGTCTGTGCCAACGGAGGGTGAACGAGAGTGCGGTGTGCTCGGTAGGCGATCGTCCTCTTCCCGCTCGGCCTGCTCGCTGCTGGGTGTCATCAGGCCTGATGGTGCTGTGTGCGGTTACGGGGTGGTGGCCGGACGTGGGGTGGGGGTGAGGAGGCGGGGGGCGGTGGCGGCGGTGAAGGTCGCTGTCGTGGCGCATGCGGTGACGGTGGTCCAGGCGACGGGACCCAGGGGTGTGCAGCCGAAGAAGTGGCTCAGACCCGGGGTCTGCACGACGGCGAGGAGGGCTGTCGTGGACAGGGCGGTGGTGGCCAGGACGAGCGGGCTGCGCCAGTCGGTGATGAGGGTCTGGCCGAGCTGGGCGGTGATCAGGGCTGCCAGTGCCATGGTGTCGGCGCGGCGGGCGCGGCCGGTGAGGCGGCCGGTCTGCCATGCGGCGGTGGCGGCGAGGGTGGTGGTGGTCCCGCGGATGGCGAGCAGTCGTGCCAGGTCGGGTCCCATGAGGGCGGGGGCGGGCTGGTCCATGACCGCGGTGCTGGCGGTGGTGCGGTGGGCGAGGGCGACGGCGAGGGCGGGGAGCATGTCGGTGAGGAGGTTGACCAGGAGGAGTTGGCGGGTGCCGAGGGGGGCGCGTCCGGCGAGTGCGGTGCCGAGGATGGTGAAGGCGACTTCGCCGGCGTTGCCGCCGACGAGGATGGCGACGGCGTCGCGGACGCTGGCCCACAAGGCGCGTCCTTCGTGGAGGGCGTCGAGGATGTGGGTGAGATCGGGCTCGGTGAGGACGAGGTCGGCGGCGGCGCGTGCGGCGGTGGATCCGTGGGCGGCGAGGCCGATGCCGATGTCGGCGAGGCGGATGGCGGCTGCGTCGTTGACGCCGTCTCCGGCCATGGCGACGACGTGTCCGGCCTCGCGCAGGGCTTGGACGATGCGGACTTTGTGTTCGGGTGAGACGCGGGCGAAGAGTCTGGCCTGGTCGATGGCTGTGGTGCGGTCGCCGGCCGTGAGGGAGTCGATGTCGGTGCCGGTGAGGATGGTCTGGGTGGTGTGGGTGATGCCGAGGTCGCGGGCGATGGCGGCGGCGGTGGCCGGATGGTCTCCGGTGATCATGACCATGCGTACGCCCGCGTCGGTGAGGCGTTTGACGGCGTCGGCGGCTGTGGGGCGGGGGGCGTCGGCGATGGCCAGGAAGCCCAGCAGCGTCAGATCGTGGACGAGGTCGGCTATCGTGTCGGCCGGCACGGCGGTACTGGTTGCCTGACCCGCCGCTTGTTCCCGGCCCCCGATAGTCGGTCCGTTCATGGGTAGAGCGGCCTGTGCGACGGCCAGGACGCGCAGGCCCTGGTCGGCGAGCTGTCGCATCATGCGGTGCGCGGCTTCCAGCCGCTTCTCATCGAGCGGAAGCAGAGCGCTCCCCCTGCCGGCCTCGCCGTCCGGAAGATCCATGGCGAGGGTGGTGGTGCTGCGCTGGAGAATGATTTCCGGTGCCCCTTTGACCGCGAGAAGACGGCGGCCGCCGTCGGTTCCCACGGAAGCCGAGTAGCCGCGGCTGGCTTCGAAGGGCAGTTCCGCATGCTGTGTCCAGCCGGGGTCGTCGATGTCACACCTGCGGGCGGCTTCCAGCACGGCACGGTCGGTGGCATGGGACAAGGGCATGTCGGCGGCCGGGCAGGCACGGATTGCAATGCGCAGCAGACGGTGCGCCTCTTCCGTGTCGGGGGGAAGGATTGCCTCGGTGGAGGCCAGGCACGTCAGGGCCAGGCGGCCTTCGGTGAGGGTGCCGGTTTTGTCGAAGCAGATCACGTCGACGCGTCCGAGGGCTTCGAGCGCGCGGGCGGAGCGGGGCAGGACGCCGTAGCGGGACAGCCGCCGTGCGGCCGCTGACTGAGCGACGGTGGCGACCAGTGGCAAGCCCTCAGGGACGGCAGCGACCGCGACAGCCACACCGGATGCCAATGCTTGGCGCAGGGGCAGGCCGCGCAGCAGACCGAGGGCGGTGACCACTGCCCCGCCGACACCGACCACGGGCAGTGCCGTCTGTGTCAGTGCCGCGAGGCGTCCTTCGATGCCAGGCGCGATGGTGGCTTGTCCGGCAAGGTCGGCGGCGCGGCCTGCCTCGGTCTGTCCGCCCGTGGCGACGACGATGGCCACGCCGGTGCCCGTCAGCACAGTACATCCCTCGTAGACCATGCAAGACCGCTCGGCCAGGTCCGCCCCTGGAGTGGCCGCCGGATACTTTGCCACCGGGGTGGGTTCGCCGGTCAGTGCCGCCTCGTCGATTTCGAGCTGGTCACAGGCCAGCAGCCGGGCATCCGCCGGCACCACCTCGGACGGCTGCAGGACGATCACGTCGCCCACCTGAAGATTGCTTGCATCCATCGTGTCGGAAGGCGTCGTCTCCAGCAGCTCGAGGAAGCCTGGGCCCGGGTCGTCCGGCACCTGGCGCAGGCGGCGGGCAGTGGTGCTCTCCTTCGCCAGAAGGGTTTTCAAAGCCTGCTCGGATCGCATCCGCTGGGCGCCACTGATCACGGCGTTGCCTGCCATTACTCCGCCCACCAGCAGTGAGTCGACACTCGATCCGACTGCGGCGGACGCCGCGGCACCGAGGGCCAGCACTGGGGTCAGAGGGTCGCGCAGTTCCTCGCGCACCGCGTCCAGCAGCTCACCTGCATGCTGCAGTTGCGCCGCCAAACCCAGGGACGCTACTGCTGCCGTGGTAGCCCCGGCCAGCCGGTGCCGCATTCGGTCGAATGCCGTCCGGGCAGCCGCAGCAGGTGTTGCTTGCTCTCTGGCGGTGGCGTGGCGCACCGGGCGCAGGACACGAAGGACGTCGTCTGCGTTCATGGCGTGCCAGGCGCCGCGGATATGACCGGCGGGCCGGGGCCGGCGGGCAAGGCGCCGGGCCGCGCGGACGCCACCGATCTGTGCCAGGAGCATGGCGCCGTGGACGGGAGAGGTCGTCAGACCCCACATGCGGTGGGTGTTGTCGGCAGCCGCGATCAAGGCGCCTAGCGCGGACCCGCCGATCGACAGGCGTGCCGAGGCTGCGCTGACCTGGTGTGCTTCGTCCAGGGCCGACAGTACGCGCCAGGCATGTTCCAGCCCCGGCGTGCATACGAGGTCCGCCGACCACGGCGCCGTTTGAGCCGGTCTTGCGAAACCGGCCGACAGGGGGAGGGCCACTCCCACGTCCGCGGCTGCGAGTGCTTCGCTGTCGCAGCAGGTGATCAGCGCGACCACGTGGCCGTCTTGCTGCAGTGCGCGTACCCGCCCGGTCAGCGCCCCGTCCGCGGGCACGGCGTGATCGGCCCATCGCAGCAGCTCAGCAACGCTGGCGTGCTCGGTCATCTCCAGGCGGCGGTTGCCGCAGCGGGCTGCCGCGATCACCGCATCAGCCAGTGGATCAAGTTCGCATCCCACCACGACCCGCCCCAGCAGCCGGTCACCTGCGTCACGCACCTCCAGGTGCAGACCGGGACCGGTGTCAGGCCGCTGATGCAGACCATCCAGTCGGCGCCGCAGCCGCCAGCCACCCGCCGCCCACGGACCCGGACCGGCCATGTCCTTCAGAGTCTGTCCGGTCAGGACCGTCTGCGCGGCCTGCCACAACGCTGCCTCGTCCTGCTCCGCACCGGCTGTCGCCGACAGCAGCCGCAGTCGCGAAACGCATAGGGCCGGAGAATCGATGATGACGGCGGACACCCGGTCCAGCAGGCGCAACGCTGCAGGATTCATCACCATCACACCCGCCTGCGCCAGGTCACGGCCCAGCACCGTGCAGAACGCCTCACGTCCCGCCCCGGCCGCCTTGGGCACCGTCGCCAGGACAGCTCGACCCGCCTGTTCCACATCCCTGGTCCAGGCCGCCAGCCCGGCGGCGCCCAGCAGGGCGGTGACAGACGTCCACTCCGCACACTTCTCCACCGGTCCCGCCGGCACCGTGGCCGGCCGCGGCGACGGGGTCGTGGCCTGCTGGGGAAGACCGGCACCGTCGGCCACCAGCTCGCCCTCCCGGCGCTCCCACACCGCCCGCCGACTGCGCGCCTCACCGAGCTTGAACCACTGTTGGACGGCGTCCAGCGCCAGCGGCGTCATCCCACCGGTGGCCGAGTAGACGAGCGCCCCGGCCATGGTCACAAATGCGTCCGCATGGGCACGGCCCACCTGCCGCTCCAGCCACCGGCGCACCCGCGGCTGAGTATCGGCCACGACCAGCGGCACCCGTACCGCGCGCGGCAACCGGGCAACCGAAGCCGTCCAGCCGACCACGGTGCCGACCAGCCCTACGCAGTCGGAAAGCAATGCGATCTTGGCCAGCACTTCCGGGACATCGTCGAACGCCGCACTCGGATGGTCATGCGTGAACGACTGCTCCGCGACATCGTGCGCCCGCTCCATCGCGCGCACCACCTGCAGCGCCGCCTCAAGATCGAAGACCTCCGCCGCGTCGACCACCACCTGGCCCAGCGCCGCGTTCACCCGCACCCAGCGCACCCCCGCCAGCTCGGCCAGCGCCGACTCCAGTCCCGCGGCCAGCCGCTCTCGCCGCCTCCCCTGTCCGGCCAGGCCCCGTACCTCGATGTGCGCCCTTCCCGCCTGCGACCACACGCGCCTGCGCCGCCTGGCCGGCCCCGCATCCCGCACCACTTCGGCCGCCCTGACCACCTCGCGTGAGACCGCATCGCCCATCCACGAGGCCCTCTGCAGGCTCCCATCCAGTACCTGCAGCGCCCCCGCCGTCGTCCACACCGCCCGCGAGGCGATTACCTGGCAGGACACAGCCACAGCAGACGGCGCCCCGGCCACTAACCGGCGGCCCAGCGACATCACCACAGCACCTCGCAACACCGGCGAAACTCCCTCACCCGGGGGGCGTCCGCGGTGCTCAGCCACCGACTGCCCACGCACAAGCCAACGGACTCTGAAATCTATATGAATCGGTCATAACGTGGATGAATCGACGAGTGCAATGGAGTGATCACATGACCGAGACGACAGCTCAGGCCCCCAACATGGAGCCCACCGCCCAGCAGCCGGGACACGACCACGACGGGCACACCATCACCATCCCGCTCGACGACGTCGCCCATGCCGCACAAAAGATCATCACCCTTCCCGTCGCGGCTGCACAGCGCGTCCTGCCCGCCAAGGGCGGACTTCCGCTGTACGCCGGGCTCGGCGCCCTCGCCCTGGCAGGCGCCCTCGAATGGCCCGTCGCCGCCGGAATCGGCATCGGCTACGCCGTCCTGCGCCGCAGCGGAGCCCTCCCATCCCCATCACCGGCCACCCAGACGTCCGCACAGGCAGTCACCATCGACGAGCCCACAGCACCGAAAGCCGAAGCCCACCACAGCCCTTGACGAGCACACACCGACTCGGTCCGCGTCTGGCTGTCGCGTACCCCTCGAGGAGATGCCACCCGCCGGCCTCGCGCATCGGCTCGACTTCGAGCGCGTAGTTGCCGACCGTGAACTGGATCCGGCTGGCCGTCTCGACCAGTTTCCGCAGTTCAGCGACGGTCTCGGCATAGCGGTCCGCGCTGACCGTGCCGACCTTGTCGGCGTCGTTGATCCCTTCGGGCGTGGCATTCACCCACCCACCGCGGGCCGGAGCACGGCCGCGGCCGTGGCGAGACCCGTCCCGCTTCCCGACCGAGAGTCGGACCGGCAATACGACGATCACAACCTGCGACCTTAATTGACCATGCTCCGCCCGGAGTGGGGATTCGGATGCGTTCGCGATGCGGGCACTGTGGCCGTTCGCCGAACGTTTCCTTCCTTGCCCTCCAGGCCCACGTGACGCACCGCCGCGAGCAGTAACCGCGTTTCGAAAGGCGGTCCACCTCGGCCACCCAAGTCGTCCCGCACTCGGGGCACTCGGCCCGGCCGGCACCGCTCAATTCTGCGGCCACCCGCTTGCGCAACCGACGGTCCCGGCGCCACTGCCTGGCACGACATGCCGCCGAGCAGTACACGGCACCGGGTGCAGAACCGGAATCGATCCGGATGAAGCTCTACCATCTGCCCGGCCGTCTCACCCGGCACGCCCGCAGGCGAGCCCTCCACCTCGACCACACCTGGCCCTGGACACCGGCGTTCGCCACCGCCTGGCGGCACGCAATGAAGCTTCCGGCCGTCACCTGACGGCCGGCCCCGTCCCGACGAAGACCAGGAAGGAGGAGCCGCACCGCCTCGGACCGGTGGACCCCGACGCCCATGCAGCGCATGCGAAGGCCCTCATCCTCACCGGAAGGGCAAACCAGGGCAACCCACCGGATCACCCACGGCCGTCAGGCCGCAGACGAATCGAGGTCGAAGCGGATGACGGCGTGGAAGTGGACGGCTCCGCGCTCTTAATACTCGGCGACCTTGCCGAAGGAGACCCGCGACTGCTCGCGCGCGGCCTTCTGCGTGAGCCCGGCACGCTTCGCGATCTCGCGGCGCAGGTAGATCGTGAAGTAGCGCCACAGGTCGGAGGCGTGGTTGTTCCACAGCATGGCGCCCGCGTAGTCGTACGTCTCGAGGGGAGTGCCCAGTTCGGGCCCGTCCTCCTGGTGGTGGATGTCGCAGTTGCAGGGCCGGTTACCGGGCCGATTGTGGACCGGGCCGAAGGAGGGTGCGGTGAGGGTGGCGAACACGCGCGGGTGGTCGCGGATCGTGTCGGGGGTGCCTTTGTCGAGGTCGCCGACGAGGCCGGCGCGGATGAGGTGGTAGGTGTCCCCGGCATAGGTCCAGGCGCAGGCCGGGCAGCGGGAGGCCCGCCGGTTGCCGCAGGTTTCCCGGAGGACACCACCCGGCTCGTTGCCGGTGGAGTACGTATGCAGGACGTGCCCGGTGTCCTCCCGTCGCCGTCGCCAGGTCCCGCTGCACCGTGGGCCCCTGATCGACCACTGCCTGCGCGGTAACACCGAGTGTCGGTTCCGCCCCGGCGACTGACTTCTCGTTGATCCTCCGGCCGTAATCCTCCATCCATGAAGCCGGGGTTACTTCTCAGTCAACCCCCTAGTAACGGACATCATTCGTGATCGCCACTTCTACATTTGCTCCGGCGCCTTGGAATCCAAGGAATCGCAAAAGCCGCTGGGTGAAGCGCGGTTGACGCCGACCTGTTGGCGACGTCGCGAATGCCAAGTCGTCTCATGTTCCATCAACATTCAACTCCCCATCCCCTGAGCAGCGTGATCGGTCCCTAGGGTCCTTAAGGCTTTTGAAGGAAGGGACCCATGGAACAACTCCGCGCAATCCGGGCTCGCGGCGTCACGAAGAGTTTCGGTGACGTCGTCGCGCTCGACGGCATCGACCTCGATGTGACGCAGGGGCAGATCCACGGCCTGGTCGGACCGAACGGCGCCGGGAAGACGACCTTGCTCGGTCTTCTGCTGGGACTCGCGGTTGCCGACAGCGGCCGCCTCGAGGTCCTGGGGACGCCGGTCGGGAGGGCACTCGACGCTCCCGACGGTGTCGCCGGCTTCGTGGACGGTCCCGCTCTCTACCCGTCACTGACCCCGCGGCAGAACCTCGCCGCGCTGGCCGCACTGCGTGGCCACGACGCGCGCTCTGCGGGAATCGACGACGTACTCGCCGAGGTCGGCCTCACCGGCGTCGCCGACGACCGCACCCGCGGCTTCTCCCTCGGCATGCGCCAGCGGCTCGGACTCGCCGCCGCCCTGCTGACCAAGCCCCGGCTGCTCGTACTCGACGAACCGTCCAACGGCCTCGATCCTGCAGGCAAGAAGCACGTGCACCGTGTCCTGAACCGGCTCGCGGCGGACGGGACCGCCGTCGTCCTCTCGAGCCACAATATGGACGACCTCGAGGCGCTGTGCTCCGAGGTGACCATCGTCGCCACCGGACGCGTCGTCTTCTCCGGCCCGCCGAGCAAGCTGGCCGCCGACAACCGAGAACTCGACTACCGGCTGCTCACCTCCGACCCGCAGGCCGCCCGCCGGATGGCCGACGACACGCCCGGGATCCGCGTCGTCGACGACGCCGGGGTACGCCGGGACGCCGAACTGCTCGTCGTCCGCGCCCTGGTGCCCGCACTGGGCGACCTCGTGGTGCGGCTCGTGGAGGAGGGCGTCGCGCTCCGCGAGCTCGCTCCCGTGGTGTCGCCGCTCGAAGCCGCGTTTCTCGCCCTCACCCAGCAGCAGGAGGCCGGCCGATGACCGCTGCCCTCACCCAGAGCCCGGAACAGGAACACGAGCCCGTGACCCGGGGCCGTCGCGTCCCCGTCACCCGCGTCTGTTGCTTCGAGTTCGTCAAGCTCGTCTCCCAGTGGCGGATCCGCCTGCTGGTCCTCTCCTGCTGGATCGTTCCCGCTGTCTTCGTCGCCGGCGTGAGCCAGCAGAGCACACTCCCCGTGGACACCCTCTTCGGGCGCTGGATGCACGCCACGGGGTGGGCCGGGCCGCTGGTGGTGCTCGGTTTCGCGGGCACCTGGGTGTTCCCGTTGCTGACGTCGGTGGTCGCAGGCGATGTGTTCGCCTCCGAGGACCGGCTGGGCACCTGGCGCCACCTGTTCGTCGCGGTCCGCTCGCCTCGACGGATCTTCGCTGCGAAGGCATTGGCCAGCCTCACCGTCATCCTGGTGCTTGTCGCCGGGCTGGCCTGCTCCAGCGCGATCGGCGGCCTCCTGACGGTGGGCAACCATCCGCTGGTCGGCCTCGACGGCCACCTGCTGACGCCGGAGGACGCCGCGGTCAAAATCTTGCTCGCCTGGGTCTGCGTACTCGCCCCGACACTGGCCCTCGCCGGAATCGGACTGCTCGGGTCCGTCATGCTGGGCCGCTCCCCGATGGGGCTGCTGCTGCCCGCGCTCGTCGCCATCATCATGCAGGTCATGCAGATGCTGCCCCTGCCTGTGGCGGTGCGCCTGGCACTGCCGGGTTACGCCTTCATCTCCTGGAACGGCCTGTTCACCAGCCCCACGCAGCTCGCTCCGCTGCTGATCGCTGTCGTGGTCAGCCTGGCGTGGGCGGTCCTTGCGACCGTGCTGGCCTATGTGCTGTTCCAGCGGCGGGACTTCACCAATCTCGCCTACGACGGCTCGGGGCGCCACGCGCTCACCGTCGGGCTACTGCCGCTGGTGGGGCTGACCGCCCTCAGCGTCACGGCAGTAGCCGTATCCACATCTTCCATGGGTTCCGGGATCGAGCAGGGCAAGGTGCAGCGCTCCGTCGCAACGGCCTTCGCCCACCTCTATCGCATGCAGACCGACCAACTGCATCGCCCCGCTGTCACGGAGGCGCAACTGCGCACCACGGCGACATGCGCCAAAAGCGCGGGCAAGGGAGCACAGGAGGGCGCAGGCAACAACTGGCGTTGCGTCGTCAGTTGGCATCTGCCAGGCGTCGCAGTCACGGGGACGGCGATTTACCAGATCGACATCACCTCAGACGGGCGGTTCGTGGCCGACGGCGACGGTCCCAAGGAAGTGAACGGCTACTTCCTGCTGCGGACTTCGACCGGAGACGCCCCGAATCCGCTCTGGCAGTTCGACGGCAACGTCGAACTGCTCGACACCTCCTCGAAGGGATAGTTCCATGCAGGTTGCACGACAGCGCCGGGTTCAGCAGAGGGAGCAGGTCAACCTCTTCGGCAGACTCGTTGGCCGTCGGACCATGATGGTGACCGCCGGTATCGCGGTCGCCCTCGGTGTCACCGGCACGGCGGTCGCCTCGACGGCACAGTTCGGCACCCAGCAGGTTGGCCAGGTCACCGACCACGGCCAGGTCGTCTCCGACGACCAGTACATCCAGCCCTACGGTGACCGCACGGTCATCAACTCCGGCAAGATCATGTCGTCGGTGGTCAGCCCGGACGGCAAGCACCTGGCCGCCTCGGTCACCGACGGCGACGCCGCCCTGGTGATCATGGACCTGTCCACCGGGAAGATCGCGCAGAAGATCGGCACCAACGCGGCCGACGACCTGCGCATCAGCAGCAGCGCCGTGGGCCAGGAAGGCCCGACCTACTCGCGCGACGGCAAGTCGCTGTGGCTGGGCCAGGCGACCGGTTACACCAAGTTCACCGTCAACGCCGACGGCACCCTGGCCAACCCGGTCGCCGTCAACATCCCGACCCTCAGCGGCCACCAGGCCCTGGTGGGTGCCGCGGTGTTCTCCGCCGACGGCTCCACCGTGTACGGCGCGGTCAACGGCCAGAACAAGGTCGTCGCCATCGACGCCGCCACCGGCACCGTCAAGACCACTTGGACCACCGGCACCGCCCCGCGCGGCCTGGCCCTGGTCGGCGGCAAGCTGTACGTCTCCAACGAGGGCGGCCGTCCGGCCAAGGACGGCGAGACCACCATCAACTCCTACGGCACCCAGGTGCCGGCCGACCGTGAGACCGGCGCGTCCACCACCGGCACCGTCAGCGTGATCAACACCGCCGACGTGTCGGCCACCGTGGGCTCCATCGACGTCGGTCTGCACCCGACCGCCGTGTACGCGAAGAACGGCGTGCTGTTCGTCACCAACACCGCCGACAACAGCGTCTCCGTCATCGACAGCAAGACGGACAAGGTCGTCCAGACCATCTCCACCCAGCCGTGGGCCGAGTCCTCGGTCGGCTACGAGCCCAACGCCGTCACCCTCACCGACGACGCCCGTCTGCTGGTGACCCTGGGCCGCGCCAACGCCGTCGCGGTCTACCGCTACTCGGGTGCGGCGACGCCTGCCCGCTACGTCGGCCTGCTCCCGACGGACTACTTCCCGTCGGAGATCGCTCAGGTCGGTGGGAAGATCGTCGTCTCCAACACCCGTGGTGTAGACGCCCGCCGTAACCCCTCCAAGCACGGCACTCACGACACCACGTCCAGCCTGACCACGTTCACCCTGCCGAGCGACGACGAGATCAAGTCGTACACGCCCAAGGTGTTCCAGATGAACGGCTGGAGCGGCGACTCGCTCAAGCTGTCCCAGAACAACGGCAACGTGCCCGCGGTGCCGGTCCCGGCGCGCCTCGGCGACCCGTCGACGATCAAGCACGTCTTCTACCTGGTCAAGGAGAACCGCACCTACGACCAGGTCTACGGCGACATCCCGCAGGGCAACGGCGACTCCTCGCTGACCCAGTTCGGCGAGAACGTGACGCCCAACCAGCACGCGCTGGCCAAGCAGTTCGGCCTGTACGACAACTTCTACGACATGGGCACGAACTCCGCCGAGGGCCACAACTGGCTGAACCAGGCGGACAACCCGGAGTACACCGAGTCCTCGGCCGGTGAGTACACGCGCTCCTACGACACCGAGGACGACGTTCTCGGCCACCAGAAGTCCGGCTTCATCTGGACCGGTGCGAAGGCGGCCGGGAAGTCCGTCAAGGACTACGGCGAGTTCCAGACGCTGGAGCAGAAGCCGTCGGGTGCGAGCTGGCAGAACCTGTACTGCGACAGCAAGGACATGGCCGCGACCGGCTCGCCGACCAAGTACCCCATCAAGACGGGCTCGGCGATCCCCTCGCTCAACGACGTCTCGGTGCAGGGCTTCCCGAAGTTCGACACCAGCGTGCCGGACGTCTACAAGGAGCAAATCTGGGAGCAGGACTTCAAGAAGAACGGTCCTGCCGACCTGAACATGTTCTGGTACTCCAACGACCACACCGGTGGCCCGGCGAACTCCGCCGCCCAGGTCGCGGACAACGACCTCGCGGTCGGCCGCATGGTCGACACGATCACACACAGCAAGTACTGGAAGGACTCGGCGATCTTCATCGTCGAGGACGACTCCCAGGCCGGCAAGGACCACGTCGACGGCCACCGCGCGCCGGTCCAGATCATCAGCCCGTACGCCAACCACGGCACGGTCGACAGCCACTACTACTCGCAGGTCACGATGGTCCGCACCATCGAGCAGATCCTCGGCATCCACCCGATGAACCAGATGGACACCGCGGCCACCCCGATGGCCGACGCGTTCACGAACAAGCCCGACTTCACGCCGTTCAACGCCGTGGCCAACCGGACCTCGCTGACCCTCGGCGTGAACCCGGCGCCCAGCTGCGGTACGGACACCCCCGCCCCGCAGAACCCGGCGACGGCGCCCGCGCCTACGACGACGGCCGTCCCGGCGGCGCAGCAGCCGCTTGCCGACGAGTGGAAGAAGTGGCTCTCCAAGCAGCGTCTGACCGGTGACAACGCCGTGCCGGACTACGCCAACAACGAGCAGATGGACCGCTACACCTGGTACGACACCCACAACTTCAACAAGCCCTACCCGGGTGACAAGAAGATGTACGCGCCCAAGGACGTCCCCGGCGCCAACCTCCCGTCCGCGGAGAACGACGGCTGACGCAGCAGACCGGTCGGCATAGCCTGACCGCCCCTGGCCGGCGTCCGCCGGCCAGGGGCCCCGGCCGTTCGGGAGTGTCGAAGAGCAGCTGGTCGCGCCAAGCCAGGTACGCCACTCTCTGGGCGTGTTCCAGGGTGTCCCAGTCGGTCGGATATAGGGGAATACGTATGCCCTGCTTCTCCAGGTGAGTGCGCAGTTGATCGCCGCTCAGCTCGCGCCGGTGGGCCGGCGGCCGCCAGGCCATGAGCTCCTTGTTGGTCCTGATCGCCATGTGGCCGACACCGTACTGGCTGTCCGCGCGCGACCCTACTCCTTGAGAGATCGAGCAACATCAGCTGGGCGTGCCGACCGCCACCGACCACAATGGCGAGCAGATAACCGCCCGGCTCCATCAACACGAGAGACATCTCGTTGTTGGTCATGGCGAACCGTGCGTCGGGTCGGTCCACCTTCCTGACCTCGATCTGTACGGGCTTTCCTGCGGGTCCGTTCCGGAGGTCGTAGCCGACGTTCTGTCCACTGACATCGCGCAAAGTCCAACCGAGCTGGTTGAGGTCTTCCTTCTCCCCCAGCTCCGCCGTCCTCCGCCGTTTCAGCACGGATGCCAAGGAGGTGTCCGGACGAGGGGTCACCTTGGTCCCACGGATGCCTTGGACCGTGTCCGAGACAGCGGGCGTCTCCTCCTGGAGAGAAGCCTTATGCACGAGCCGGCTCTCCGCCTTGGTGAGCTTCCGGCCATGCGTGCGGGCGAGCTCCTTGAAATGCTCGCCGAGCCGCGAACGCAGTGCGTCGGACAACACGGCGGGGTCCATCTCGGGGGCTCCTGGACCTGCCATTGCGCGCCGTGACCATCGGTCAGGGTGTCTCTTGCGGAGAGGTTGAACCGACCGCTCTGGGAATACGAGGTACCCCCCAGGCAGCCGTTGTGCTCACCCGGCGGCAACCAGGCGACGGCGGTCCGGGGCGTGGACGCCGAGGCGAGGCGCCCGGGACCGGCGGCCGGGACGGCGCCCCGGAGGGGACGCCGTCGGCCGGACCGGGCGTCGGTGGGCGGGGCACGCTTTCCATCATGGCCCCGCCCACCGCCGGCCGCCGCCCTCAGGGCACGGCTTCAGCCGCCGGCGACCCCGCGGTTCAGCGCTTGTGCCGCTTCCACGGGCCCGTGATGGCCAGCATGATGCCGGGCGTCTGGATGTTGGCGTACAGGGTCCGCCCGTCGGGCGAGAAGGTGACCCCGGTGAACTCGCTGTACTCGGGCTCCTCGGCGGTCCCGAGGTTCAGCTCGTTGCGGGCGATCGGGTAGGTGCGGCCGCTCTCCGTCGCGCCGAACAGGTGCTGCACGCCCTCGCCATCCTCGGCGATGACCAGGCCGCCGTACGGGGAGACGGTGATGTTGTCCGGGCCGTCGAAGTTGCCGTCCACGGACGGGTCCGGGTTGACGCCGATGAGGACCTTCAGCGTCAGGGTGCGGCGCTTCGGGTCGTAGAACCAGACCTGGCCGTCGTGCTGGACGGGGCTCTCCGCGCGGGCGTACGAGGAGACGATGTAGACTCCGCCGTCGCCCCACCACATGCCCTCGAGCTTGCGGGCGCGGGTGATCTGGCCGTCGGTGAACTGCTTGCGGGTGGAGACCTGCTGGGCGTCGCGGTCGGGGACGGTGACCCAGTCGACGCCGTAGACCGTGCCGGTCTTCGTGGCGCGGGAGAGGTCGTCGACGAACTTGCCGCCGGAGTCGAAGCACTTGAAGGCATGCAGCACGCCGGCGTCGTCGGCCAGGGTGCGCAGCTTGCCGCGGCCGTGGCGGAAGTCCTTCGGCGGGGTCCAGCGGTAGAGCAGGCCGTTGGGGCTGGAGGCGTCCTCGGTGAGGTAGAC
The DNA here is from genome assembly GCF_053587115.1 of Streptomyces sp. NPDC003697. Classification (NCBI taxonomy): domain Bacteria; kingdom Bacillati; phylum Actinomycetota; class Actinomycetes; order Kitasatosporales; family Streptomycetaceae; genus Streptomyces; species Streptomyces sp. NPDC003697. The sequence goes on along the minus strand of NZ_JBSFNN010000025.1, from coordinate 67,913 downwards.
GTGACCACGCTTGGGGTCGACGACGACGGCCTCGTGGGCGTAGCGGCCGAAGGCCTTGACGGGCTTGGGGTCGCGGTTGGCCCGGCGGTCCTCGGGGTCGACCTCGAAGACGTAGCCGTGGTCCTTGGTGAAGCCGTTCTTGCCGGCCTTGTCCTCGGTCTCCTCGCAGGTGAGCCAGGTGCCCCAGGGGGTGCTGCCGCCCGCGCAGTTGGTGGCGGTGCCGGCGATGCCCACCCATTCGGCGACCTCGCCGCCCCGGCGGACCTCGACGACGGTGCAGCCGCCGGCCGCCGTCGGGTCGTAGACCAGGCCCTCGGTGAGCGGCACCGGGTGCGGCCACCGGGCTCGGGCCCCGGCGAGCTCGTGGTTGTTCACGAGGAGCGTGGTGCCGCGCGGGCCGTCGAAGGTGGCGGTGCCGTCGTGGTTGGACGGGGTGAACTCGCCGGTCTCCAGCTTGGTCTTCCCGCTGTAGGTGATGACCTTGTACGAGAAGCCGGCGGGCAGCGCGAGGATGCCGTCGGGGTCGGGGAGCAGGGCGCCGTAGCCGACGCCGTGGTGCCCGTGCCCGTGGGCCGACTCGCCGTCCGCGCTCCCGGTGTCCGTGGCGGCGAGGGCGCCCGGGGCGGTGGCGAGGGCGCCGACGCTGCCCGCGAGCGCGACTCCGGCACCAGTGATCGCGGATTTTCTGGCGAAGTCCCTGCGGCTGAGCGACATGGTGTCTCCTGTGACAGTGGGCGTGCCGTGGAGGGTGGCGTCCTGAGGTCGGCGCTCACGCTCCCGCCCGGCGCTGAACAGGAGTTGAACGCCGGGCTGCCTCAGGGGTGCCTGTTCCATGAATCCGTACGCAATGCCCCACCGCCGGTAAAGCCGCCGGCCGGTGCCCGCCGTCAGACGCCCTGCTGGGAGCGGGCCTTGAAAGCGGCCTTGCGCGCCTCCTTGGCCACCTTCTTGTCCGGGTACAGCCGCCCCATCGCCTCCAGTACGTCCGCGGTCACGGGGTGGTCCACCCGCCATGCCGCCGCCGCGAAGAATCCGCTGTGCTGCTCGGCCAGTCCCTCCACCAGGCCTGCACTTCCTCGGAGTTCCCCTCGGCCTGGAGCTGCGCGGCCAGGGTGTCGACGGTCAGCCGGACCACCAGCTCCTGGGAGGGCGCGGGCACGTCCGAGGCGCCGTGCTCACTTGAAGGCCGACGTCGTCATGTGGGGTGCGAGTGGATGTCGTTGCCGCCCACGGGCCCGGGGAGGTCCCGGCGGAGACGGTGCCGGTGGCGCGGCAGCGCTCCCGAGGGGAAGCCTGGCACTCCGGCTGCTGGGCGAGTTGGGCCGCTGTTCCGCGACGAGGAGTTCACCCATCCCTTCCCCGCGCGCGGTCGGCCTGCCTGGTCGCCTGCCGGGCCGGCGCTCGTGCCGGTGCCGCAGTTCGTGGAGGGGCTGACCGATTCGGTGACCGGCGCGGCGGCCGCGGTGAACTGCTGAGATCCCCGGCCGTGGTCCGGTCCACCCCCGTCCGGCAGACCCGGCCCGATCTCTTGCACCATTTCCCGATGTTCGATGGGTGTTCGATGGGCATGTGTTCTAACCTCCTGACGATCAGTAATGGGGCGATGACCGCGTTGGCGAGGCGGTCGGCTGTGGCGTGCGCGAAGCCCGGCCGACTGGCCTTTGCCCGCGTTGCAGAGCTGCTGCGCGTCATCCGAGCAGTCAGCGCGCCATGAGAACGGCCCTGATGTGAAGGCGACACCTGCCCATGACCGAGCACGGAAACAACCCCAGCGGGGCGATGAGGCGAAGAACCGTCCTGCGTGGTGGTGGCGGCCTGCTCGCCACGGCCGCGGCGGGCCTGCTCCCGGGGTGCTCCGGGTCCGGCGGCGACGACTCGGGAGCCAGGACCCCGAAGAAGGGCGGTGTCCTGCGCGTCGGCTGCACCGGCGGCAGCGCAAAGGACACCCTCGACCCTCACAATCCCGTCATCTGGCCCGACCACGCACGGGCGGTGAACCTGTTCGAGCGGCTGTTCGTCCATGACGAGAGATACCGCGTCAAGCCCCTGCTCGCGGACTCGATGGAGCCGTCCAAGGACGGCAGGGCCTGGACGCTGAGGCTCCGTTCCGGGGTGGAGTTCCACAACGGCAAGACCCTGGACGCCGACGACGTCATCGCCTCCCTGCGCAGGATCGCGAACCCCAAGGCGCCCGCCGCCGGGGCCAGCAGCCTCGCCGTGGTCGACGTCGCGGACCTCAAGCGGATCGACTCGCTGACCGTGCGGATCCCGCTGAAGACTCCGTACGCCCTGCTGCAGGACCTGCTCGCGCAGACCGTCATGGCTGTCGTCCCGGCGGACTTCGACCTCAGGAAACCCATCGGCACCGGCCCGTTCGTCTACAAGTCCTTCACCCCCGGGGACGAGAGCGTCTTCACCAGGTTCGACAACTACTGGCGTCGCCCGGCCCATGTCGACCAACTGCGCATCATCGACTTCCCCGACGACACGGCCAGGGTCAACGCGCTGCTCAGCCGGGAGATCGACGCCATGGACAACCTGCCGCTCGAGCAGATGGAGCTGGTCGAGGCCCAGGGCTGCAAGGTTCTGATCTCGGAGCCCGGGGCCTGGACCCCGCTGACGATGCGCCTGGATACCGGCCCCTTCGACGACGAGCGGGTCCGCCAGGCGATGCGGCTGATCGTCGACCGGCCGCAGATGGTCCGCCAGGTGCTCAGAGGACAGGGACGCATCGGCAACGACCTCTACGCACCCTTCGATCCGGCGTACAACCACGATCTGCCGCAGCGCGTCCAGGACCTGGACAAGGCCAGATTCCTGTTGAAAGCCGCCGGGCACGAGGGGCTCAACGTGGAGCTGGTCACCTCCAACGGCATCGGCATCGGCGCGGTCGAGACCGCGCAGCTCTTCGCCCAGCAGGCCAGGGGCGCCGGGGTGACGGTGCGGGTCCGCAAGACCGACTCCGCGACCTTCTACGGCGACAAGTACCTGAGCTGGCCGTTCGCCATGGACTACTGGTTCACGCGGAACTACCTGGCGCAGGTGGAACAGGGATCGATCAACGGCGCCCCTTACAACGAAACGCACTGGAGGGACCCGGAGTTCGTCTCCCTCGTCAACCAGGCCCGCGGCCAGTTCGACGAGGGCAAGCGCAACGAACTGCTCAAGGCGGCCCAGAAGATCGAGTACGAGCGCGGCGGCTACATCGTCTGGGGCTTCAAGAACCAGGTCGACGCGTACGCGGCCGGGGTCGGCGGACTGGTCCCGACCCGCAGCCACCCCTTGTCCGACTACCGGTTCCGCGACGTCTCCGTCGACGGCTGAGGGCCGAAGCCGTGCACGGGCGCCGCCCGGCAGGGCAAGGACCGCCGCCCGAGCGCCGGGCTCCTCGAAGGCCCGGCCCCGGACCGGCCGGCACGCCCATCGTCACCGTTCTCTCTGCACGACGCTTGAACCCCACGGGCAAAAAGGCTGTAGTCTCCGCCCGTTCGGACAAGCGATACAGATCAGCACGGCAACTCACCCAGGCAACAGAGCAGCTTGCCCGTACGACATCGTTCCGGAGGCTTGGTGTCCCCGCACAAGGTGGAAGCAGCGGAACAGGCACGTCGGGGAGCGCGGGTTCGGCGAAGGGCCGACGTGTTCCTCGACCGCTGGCCGTTCCAGCGCAAGCTCAATGTGCTGGTGATCATCCCCGCCGCGGTGGTCGCCGCCATCCTCGCCTACGTCATCGCGGGCCAGGTCGCACAGGCGCAGTCAGCGGCGCGCACCGCAGCCCTCGTCCGCAGCAGCGAGCAGGTCGCCTCCCTCGTCGACGACCTGCAGAGGGAGCATCAGCAGGCGATTCTGCTCTCGGTGCGCTACCAGGCCGCGGAGCCCGGTGGGCCCGCGCCGTCGCCGCGGGACTACCGCCGGGCCCAGTGGGCCGTCGACCGCCAGGTCGCCGAGGTCCGCTCCGCGTTCGGATCCCGCCTTCCCGCGGCGGAGACCAGGGCGTTGCGGGGCGTCGCCGGGCTGACCGGGCTGCGCAAGACGGTCGAAGGCGCCTACCTCCCGGCCGACAGCATCGACCCGGCCTATGACTCCATGGTGTCCAACCTCATCGACGGGCTCGGCCTCGGCGGATCCGCGGGCGGTGCGGTGTCGTCGCCCGAGAACGTCCTGGACACCCTGCTGCGCGCGGACGCCGCGCATGCCGCGTTCGAGACCGGTGTCTTCTCCGCCCAGACCGGCGACTCCAGCGCGCTCACGGAATTCACCGGGGCGGTGGGCAGCCTCCAGCTCTACAACCACCACGCCCAGCGCTTCAGCCGGATCGCCTCGGTGGCCCAGAGCGGCCGGCTGGCCCGGATCGAGCGCAACGCGCACCAGAACGCCATCCGGTCCGAGTTCGCGTCCCTCCAGTTCGACCCCTCCTCCCTGGAGGCCAGGGACCTCGACGAGGTGCGGGCGGCCGTCGACAAGGCCATCGCGGCGTATCCGACGTACGAGAAGCAGGCGTCCACCCGGCTGGAGATCACCCGGTCACTGATCCACCAGATCGCGGACGACGGCGACCGGGCCTCTTCCGAGGCCTGGTGGCGAGTGGGGTGGCTGCTGACCGCGGTGGTGCTGATCTTCGCCTTCTGGCTGCTGCTCTCCCTCCTGGTCCGGCGCTCCGTCGTGCGGCCCGTGCGGATGCTGACCGCCGCGGCCCAGCAGGTGGCCAGGGCGACCGGGCAGGAGCTCGCGCGGGTGGCGGACGACGAGGCCGAGGACGACGGCCGGCTCAGGCTGAACGCAGTCCCGGTGCGGGCACGCGACGAGATCGGCACGCTGGCGGAGACGTTCAACGAGGTCCAGGAGGCGGCCGCCGCCCTGCTGCAGCGCCAGGTGCTCAGCCGGCGCAATGTGGCCGAGATGTTCGGCAACGTCGGGCGGCGCGTCGGCAACCTGACCGCGCGCCAGCTGGCGCTGATCGATGCGGTCGAGCGTGAGGAGACCGATCCCGCGCTGCTCGACCAGCTCTACCACATCGACCACCTGGCGGTGCGCCTGCAGCGCAATGCCGACAGTCTGATGCTGCTCGCCGGGCTGGCGGAGACCGCTCTCGAGGCCCGGCCGACGGCCCTGACCAACGTCGTACGGGGCGCGCTCGCCCAGATCGAGGAGTACCAGCGGATCCACCTGCGTGTGCTGGACGAGGTCACCGTCGCGCCCGACATCGTCGGCGATCTGACCCTGATGCTCGCCGAGCTGATGGAGAACGCGGTGGCGTTCTCCCCTGCCGAGAGCCCCGTCGAGGTGCGGGTGCGCTCCCAGGGCGAGGCGGCGGTGGTCGAGGTCGTCGACCACGGGCTCGGCATGAGCGCCGAGCGTCTGAAAGAGGAGAACGAGCGGCTGGTGCGCCGCGAGCGGCTCGACCTTGTCCCCACCAAGGTTCTCGGGCTCTTCGTGGTCGGCCGGATCGCCCGGCGCTGGGGCATCAGGGTCACGTTGACCGCGACGATGGGCGGTGGGGTCACCGGCAGGGTCTTCATCCCCTCGACGCTGCTCATGCCGTTGAGCCACGTGCCCACGGTGTTCGCGGGCGAGGACTTTTCCTCGTCGGTCCTCCCCACCCGGAGTCGGCCCGTAGGGCCCGCCAAGCCCCCAGCGCTCACCGGGCCTGCCGTCACATCCGCCGTTCCCCAGCAGCATCCCCAGCACTCGCGGCGAACCCCCGCGGATGGCGCACCGCCGGACAGCACCGGGAAGGAGCCCGCACCGTTGCCGCGACGCGTCCCGCGGACCGCGCACACGGCCGGTCCACCCCCCGAAACCCGGTCCGCGAACACCGCCGAAAGGGCCGCAGCGCAGGCGCAGGAACACCCGGATGGCGAGGCACTCACCCCGGCACCGGCCGCGCCGCCGCTACGGCGTCGCGTGCGCGGCGCCACGCTCGAGAACGCCGCGGCGGCACGCCGGCCGACGCCGACGTCGCGCCGGCCGCTCGACGCGGAGGCGGTCCGCTCCTCGATCGAAGAGTTCGAGGAGGCGGTGGCCCGGGCCGAGCGCGAGAGCGCGCAGCCGGGACAACAGCCGACTCGGATGCCGGCATCACCAGAATCCCCAGAGGGACCGGAAGGAGTGGGGCAGTGACCACGTCGACAGGTGGAACTCAATTCAACCCAGTGGAGCCCGTTGACCTGCGTGCCGCCGCAGAGGACTTCACCTGGCTGCTCAACCGATTCGCGACGGAGACCGCGGGCGTGGTGGATGCCATCGCCGTCTCCTCCGACGGTCTGCTGATAGCGGTCTCGCGGCTGTGCGACCACGCGGACTCCGAGCGTCTCGCGGCGATCGTCTCGGGAATCACCAGCCTGGCCGCCGGCGCTTCGGGCAACTACGGCCTCGGCGCCCTCAACAAGGTGATCATTGATCTGGAAGGAGGCCATCTCCTCGTCTCCGCGATCGGCAGCGGATCCGTGCTCGGCGTCGTCACCTCGAACGAGGCGAAGCTGGGGAACGTCGCCTACGAGATGACCCTGTTCGCCAACCGGGTGGGCGCGGCCCTCAGCCCCGAGCTGGTCCTCGAGCTCAAGAACAGCGTCGGTTCCCCGGCCACCGGGTGAACCGTCCGCCACCGCATGCAGCAGGAAGGAAAGACCCAGAATGGCGTCCGAGGGTGGTCAGCACCACCCGGGCTCCGGCGGTTCGGGATCCGCCGGCCGCCCTTCGGCGATCCGGCCGTTCCTGCTGACCGCGGGAAGGGTTGCGGGCAGCGACGCGGTAGCGCCGCTCCCCATCGAGACCCAGGTCGTGACCACCTCGTTGGGCTTGGCCACCCTCGAAACCCTGGCCTTCGAACACCGCGACATCGTCGCCGTATGCCGGCGGCCGCAGTCGCTGGCCGAGGTCGCCGCGAAGCTGCACCTGCATCTGAACGTCGTCCGTGTGCTCGCGGCCGACCTGCGCGCCCATGCGCTCCTCGCCGTATACGTGCCCAGTGCCGATGCCTCCCGCGACGTCTCCGTTCTGCGAAGGGTGATCGAGGGTCTCCGCGGCGTCGCCGAATCCGAAGGGATACACCGTGACAGCCAACGGGATTGACGCACCGTGCGTCCCACACGAGACCGAACGGCCGCCCCTTCCCGTGAAGATGGTGATCGCGGGCGGGTTCGGCGTCGGCAAGACCACGACGGTGGCGTCAGTCTCGGAGATCGAACCGCTCACCACCGAGGCGTCGATCACCGAGGTCGCGGCGGGCGTGGACGATCTCAGCCACACCCCTCACAAGACCACCACCACGGTCGCCATGGACTTCGGCTGCATCACCCTCGATCCGACCCTGAAGCTGTACCTGTTCGGGACACCCGGCCAGGAGCGTTTCGGCTTCATGTGGGACTACCTGGTGGAGGGCGCACTGGGCGGATTGGTGATCGTCGACACCCGCCGCCTCGACGACTGCTTCGCCGCGGTCGACTACTTCGAGCACCGGGACATCCCGTTCGCGGTGGCCGTCAACGCCTTTGACGGCGAGGTCGCGCACGAGCTTGACGAGGTGCGCTGGGCGCTGGACGTCAGCGACCACGTCCCGCTGTTCGTCTTCGACGCCCGAGAACGGGGCTCGGTGCTCGACGCACTGCTGGTGGTACTCGACCATGCGCTGAAGCGGGCGGAGGCGTAGGCGGTACACGCCCGTCCGCAGGTGGTCGGCGGCGGCGACGGTGACGGCCGTCTCCACCGCGGCACGTGCCGGCCTGCCCGCTGCGCCCGCCGCACCCAGCGGCGACCGCGTCGTACGGCGCCGTAGCCGCCCTACGGAGACCACCACGACCACCATCAGCAGCAGGGCGGGCGCCGCTTCGGTGCGGGCGCGCTCATCGGCGCCGGTGCAGCGGGCCCGGTCGGCGGCGCGCTGCTGAACGAGGTGTTCGATGACTGTGATTGCGAGGTTCGTGGTTGGGATGCGGGGTGGGGTGTGAGCCGTGATGTTCGGAGTGTTCTGAGAACGAAGTGGACACTTCCGGAGTGCTTCTGCGGTGGTGAGGGGGCTTCTGGTCTGTGGTGCTGGGGTTCGTTGATAACTGTGTCTGCTCGGCTCATCCTGGGCCGATACCACCGTCGCATCCCGCGACGGCCGGCACTCGCGAGTGGAGCGGGCGAGGGCAGGAGCGGCGCCTGCGGCGTAGCCGGGAGCGCCCCGGCGGAGCGGAGCGCAGCCGGTTTGATGCGTGCGCCACCCGCTTCTGAAGTCCGCTGTCGTCGATGTCGTCCCTCCAACAGATTCGGGGTAGGGGCAGAGCTCACTCCAACGGGGCGGTCCGACGGTTGACCCACTTCCATCAGACGTGTTGGTTGGGGCAGCCCCGGCCCATACGGCAGGTTCGGCGGTCGAATTGTTCGAGCCGTACCTGCTGCCGAGAGCGTTCGGACCGATCCCTGACCTGTAGCCGCCCAACGCGTGGCGGCTTCTTCCCGTGGTTATGTGGTCCGCACATCTACCGGAACCCTAGGATCGGCCCATACGATCACGCCATGGCGATGACGGGCTTGGACGACCGGGTGACGACGGCGGAAAACTACCGCCGCTTCGCCGAGCACGAGGCGGCGGGACGGTCCCCCGCCTACGAGGCGCTGGCCCTCGCGGTGGCGTCCGACCCGGACTTGCTGGGTTTCCTGAACATCCTGCCCGCCGACAAGCGCCAGCCGAACCTGCTGTTCGCCGCGGCCCGCCACATGCTCCGTACGGTGCCCGACGCGGACGCGCTTCGGGAGCTGGCCGCCACGCGGGCCGGGGAACTGCGGGCGATGATGCTGTCGCGGCGCACCCAGACCAACGAACCTGGCCGCTGCGCAACGCTTCTGCCCGCGCTGGCTGCGCTCGATGGGCCGCTTGCCCTGATCGAGGTCGGCGCGAGCGCCGGACTGTGCCTGCACGTCGACCAATACTCCTACGACTACGGCCGCACGCACCTGACCGGCCGTGACCCACAGGCACCGATACTCCGGTGCCGTGCAGAGGGACCGCACCCGGAATTGCGGATACCCGAGGTGGCATGGGCGGCCGGCATCGACCTCAACCCGCTCGATCCGTCGGATCCCGGGGACCGGTCCTGGCTCGAGTGCCTGGTGTGGCCGGGGCAGACGGCCCGCCGCGAACGCCTCGTTTCCGCATTGGCGACCGCGCAGCGCCATCCTCTGCCTGTGCACGAGGGCGACCTGCTCGAAGCGCTGCCGGCCCTCGTCGACCAGGCGCCCCGGGACGCGCGGGTTGTGGTCTTCCACTCGGCGGTGCTGGCATACGTCGGGCCGCAGCTCCGCGCCGACTTTGCCGGGCTGGCCCGCGAGCTTGACGTCGTATGGATCGCGAACGAGGCGCCGGGCGTGGTCGCCGACGTCACGCCGCCCCGGTTCGAGACCTCGCCGTTCGTCCTCACCGTCGGTGGCGCACCTGCCGCCTTCACCCACCCGCACGGCGACTGGATCCGCTGGATCTAGGGTCCGTCTTCAAAGATCACCTCGCGGTAGATCATGGTGGTTGTGATACGCCGCCATGAACTCACCGACCGTGATACCTGCGCACGCCCTCTGCTGGAACGGATCCGCGTCCCTCGCATCGGTCCCGGCCGACCACGCTGCAAACCCGACCATGTCGTCGCAGACCAGGCCTACAGCTCCGGCGGCTTCCGCACCTACCTGCGTGAACGCGGCATCGCACACGTCATCCCCGAGAAGACCGACCAACGACGACACCGACACAACCGCGGCCGCCACGGCGGCAGCCCACCAGGATTCGACCGGGAGACCTACCGCCGACGCCACATGATCGAGCGCTGCTTCAACCGGCTCAAAGGCTTCGGCGGCATCGCCACCAGATACGAGAAGACCGCCACCTCCTACGAAACGGCGGTCACCCTCGCGTCATTCCTGCTCTGGGCAAGATCCGTTTGAAGACGGACCCTAGTGCCGTGACCGGATTGGTTCACCGAGGTCTCGTGGTCTGCCGGTGCGCGAGGAACCACCGCTCCCCGGTTCCGACTGGTCACAGGGCTGAACGACCTCGTTTGCGTGGTTGTAATCAACTTGCTGCCCGCCCCGTCGGGCGGGCAAGGTCTGCATCATGCTTGCACTACGTACCTTGGAAGCAGACGACTGGCCCCTTTGGCGGGAGTTGCGACTGGCCGCGCTTGCTGAGGCGCCCTACGCATTCGGATCGACGCTGGCCCAGTGGCAGGGCTCCGGCGACCGAGAGGAACGCTGGCGTGCCCGTCTGTCGATTCCCGGCGCGCACGATCTCATCGCCCTCCTCGACGGTCTCCCAGTGGGCATGGCCAGCGGAGTGCCGGGCGAGGGAGCGGAGAACGTGGAGTTGATCTCGATGTGGGTCAATCCCACGGCTCGAGGCATGGGTGTGGGTGACTACCTGATCCAGGCGGTCGAGCGGTGGGCGGCGGAGCGCGGTGCCACGACGCTGCGGTTGTCCGTCATGCCGGACAACCGCAAGGCGACCGCGCTCTATGAGCGGCACGGTTTCACGGACACGGGTGAGCCCGGCGATCTTCTGCCCGATGGCGTGGGCAGGGAGCGGGTCATGGCGAAGAGCCTGGCCGCTGTCTGATCTCCACATCCGGGCACGGCAGGATCCCCCACGTGCTCAGGCGGCGACGAGGAGGCGTCCGCCCCAGCGAATGCCCTTCTCGCTGCGGACGCGAGCGCGTTCCTGGCGTTGTACGGCGAGTACGTCGGGGTGGCGGGCGTTGACATTGCGCCAGCGCAGGTAGGCGTGCAGCGCCCAGGTCTGCACCGTGTGGCTCGGATGGTGGGAGTTGGCCAGTGAACTGCCGCAGCGGGCCGAAGTGGGCCTCGACCGGGTTGGCCCAGGAAACCTAGGCCGTGGTGAAGCACAGCTCGACCTTGTTCTTCTTCGCCCAGCGGCGGATCTCTTCGACCGCGAGGTGCTCGCCGCCCCGTTCACCCTGTGCCCCGCCACCAACGACCGGGCGACCGTACTGGACTGGCTGCACCGGCCTGGGGCACGGCCGGGATCGAGGGCGTCGTGATCAAGGGGAGCGAGCAGCCGTATCTTCCCGGCAGGCGCGCCTGGATCAAGGTCCGTTCCTACACCACCGCCGAGGGGATGATCGCAGGGGCCACCGGGACCCCGACGTCGCCGACCGCGTTGCTGCTGGCCCGGTACGACGCGATTGGGCGCCTGCGGCTGATCGCCCGCAGCACGCCCCCGCCCACCGCCGTTCGGCGTGAGCTTTCCGAGCGACTGCAGCCGGCCGGGCCCCGATCACCCCTGGCGCGGGAGCCGTTTCTCCGCGGGGTGGGGAACTCGGGGTGAGCTGGAGTACCACCCGGTACATCCCGGCCTGGTGGCGGAGTTAATCGCCGACACCGTCGTCGAGTGCCGCCGCACCAGAGGCGGCCGAGGAAACCCCGGCTGAAGAGCCGGACGAGATCGCTGCTTGGCCGGCGTCTTCTCAGTGAGCACTTTTCGACCTCAGCAGGGCTGTTGACGCGGCTCGCTCCTGGTTGAGCCGGCCGGAGACTCTGGGGGCAAGATGACCTTCGTGCCCACCATGGTTGTTGAGATCCACGTGCCGTTGCTGCCGACGCCCGGCCTGCCGGACGGTCCCTACCCGTTTCCCTGGATCGAGGAGGTCGAGGACTTCCTGTCCGATCTCGAAGACCAAGATGACGTGGAAGTCTTCGATGAGGGAGAGGAGGACGGGGCCTTCTACGTCTTCTTCGTCACGGGAGCCGGTGAGGGGGATCTTCTGGCAGTGGCGTCCCGCGTGGCCACCCTTCCTGGCGTCCCCGCGGGAACCGTCGCGGTCGTGAGTAACGACGAGGCCGAGGAGTTCGGTCTGGGACGACGGGTGGCGCTTCCACTGCCTGCGCTCTGAAGACCGGTGCGGAGCCAGCACCCCCTGCCTGGGCCGCGTCTGATAATTGAGCTTGTTGGGGGGTGTGGGGAGCTGACGGATGTGGCGTGGGAGCGGACAGCGCCACTGCTACCGGGTGTTGACGGGCGGGGTCGTTCGTGGCGGAATCATCGGCAGGTGATCAACGGGGGCCCTCGTCTGGCGGTGGGCCTGCCTGCGGCGTCTGGAGCGCTCGGAAAGGGCTTGTCGCGTGGGGAGCCGGCCTCGGTGTCCGTGCCCGGATGCGGCCGGGGTGGCCTGGGCAGCCCTGGCCCTGGCCCTGGGCTGCGAGGCGGCGTTCACGCTGCTGGCGGTACCGGTGCTCGGCCGGCACACGCCGTGGGGGGTGTCGGTTCGCCCGGCTCTCGACGCGGTGACGAAGTGACGTGAAGCGGCCAGAGCGGTGATATCGCGTCACGTCACCTCTGCGCCATCTTGCCCCGGGCCCTGCCGCCGTGTGGCGGTGATCGCGATGATGATGCCGCCCACGCCGCTGACGGCCGCGATGATGGACGGCCAGGTCACCTCCCGCCGCCTGTCCCCGAGCCCGGAAAGTTGATCCGCAGGTGCAGGGCTGAGCTGTTCCAAGAGGGCGCGCAGCTCGCCGCGGCGGATCGCGGGACGGGCGGGTACGGGGCCGGGCGGCTGCTGCGCGGGTGCCGCAGACACGTGGCGGCCGGACCTCCAGCGCAGTCTCGGCGAGCGGCAGGTGGGTGGGCCAGGGCATGGACGGCGGCCGGTAGACGACGTGTTCCTCCAGTCCTTCACGCGGGCCGGCCTCGCGGCCGCACGGGACCTGATCGGCGCCGAGATCCTCGACCTGGCCACCCGGCACGAGCTGCCGAACTTCGCCGTGCTCGGCCGGCTCATCCGCCTGCAATCCGCTCCGCTCTCGGCGACCTCGACGCCGCGACCGCACAGGTCGAGGCCGCCGAGCAGCTCGCCATCAGCACCGAGGCCTCTCTCGTCTTCGTACTCACCGCCTGGGCCTCGCGCGCCGTCTGTCCGGCGCGCCGCGGTGATCTGCTCGGCGATGTTCCGTGTGGTCACCCGGGTGGTGTCCGGGTCGGCCGACAGCTTGGGGATCTCCCGGGGTGGGTTCCGGTTGCGTGTCGGTGCTCAGTTCGTGTGCGGTTCGGGCCGCCAGGGTGTCTGTGGTGATGTCCACAGGTTCGGCGGTGATCACCGGGGCGGCCGGGCGGGGGCACCGGGGGTGTTCGGGGCGGCGGTGGGGTCAGGCGGCGGGCAGGGCCTGCAGCGCCTCTCCGATGAGGGCGATGCCCTCCTCGATCTCGTGGGCTGCGCCCGTCGCGTAGCCGAGGACGAGGCCGGGCGGGCCGGGGGTGAGGCGGTGCCAGGACAGGGGGTGGGCCTTCACACCCCGGGCGAGCGCGGCCGCGGCGAGGTCGGTGTCGCGGACGTGGCTGCCGGGCTCGTCGGTGAAGGTGACCATGAGGTGCAGTCCGGCGGCCGCCCCGTGGACCCGGGCGGTGGGCAGGTGTGCCTCGACGGCCCGCAGCATCGCGTCCCGGCGCCTGCGGTGGCGGCGCCGGACGTGGCGCAGATGCCGTTCGAGCTCGCCCGAGTCCATGAGCCGGGCCAGGACCAATTGGGTGAGGACGCCGTTGCCGAGGTCGGCGTACCGCTTGGCGGTGACCAGGGCGTCGCGCAGGTGCGGCGGGACCAGGAGCCAGCCGACCCGCAGTGCCGGGGCGAGCAGCTTGGAGACGCTGCCTGCGTAGCAGACCCCGTCGGGCAGCAGCGAGCGCAGTGCCGGTACGGGGGGCCGGTCGTAGCGGTGCTCGGCGTCGTAGTCGTCCTCGATCACGACGCCGCCCTCGGCCGCCCAGCGCAGCAGCTCGCGCCGGCGTTCCCCGTCGAGGACCACGCCGGTGGGGAACTGGTGCGCCGGGGTCATCAGCACGGCCCTGGCCCCGCAGACCCGCAGCGCGTCGACGTCCAGGCCGCCGGCGTCCACGGGGACGGGGACGGTCGTGTGGCCCCCGTACTCCAGCTGCTGGCGCGCGCCGAGCGAGCCGGGGTCCTCGACGGCGACGCGGTCGACGCCGTCGGCACGCAGCAGTTGCCCGAGCAGCCCCAGGGCCTGCGCCACACCGGCCACCACCACGACCTCGTCCGGGTCGGCGCGGATGCCGCGGTTGCGGGCCAGCCAGCCGACGACGGCCCGCCGCAGCGCGGGCGCGCCCTGGGGGCTGCCGTAGCCGAAGTCGGCCGGGGTGACGGCGGCGAGGACGGCGCGTTCGGCGCGCAGCCAGGCGGTCCGGGGAAAGGCGGCGAGGTCGGGCACGCCGGGGGAGAGGTCGATCCGGCAGGACAGGCCGCGCAGGGCATCGACGACGCCGTCGCGGTGGGGGGAGGCGAAGAAGGCGTCGGAAAGGGGGGTGGGGGTGCGAGGGCAGGAGGCCCGGTGCTCGGCGGCGCGGGGTGGCGGGAATGGGGGGCGGCCGGCTGCCGAGGAGGCTGCGGGCGGTGCTGGGGGAGGCGCCGGGGGAGGCGCCGGGGGCGCCGGGGCGGCGACGACGACCGTACCGCCTCTGCCCCGGCCGGCGATCTGGCCTGACTCGGACAGCCGACGGTAGGCCTCGGTGACCACGCCCCGGGTGACGCGGAGCTCCTCGGCGAGCACGCGGCTGGCGGGGAGCCGCGTCCCGACCGGCAGCCGGCCGTCGGCGATGGCCGACCGCAGCCGGTCGGCGAGCCAGGCGGTCCGCCCGCCCGGGGGCGCGTCGGCGATGTCGAGCTGGAGGAAGTCGGAGCCGAGGGGGGCGCCGGGCCGAGACGGACGGCCGTCGGCGGCGCCGCCGGCCCCGGAAGCCGCACCGGCCGATCTCACCGGCGCGTGGGTTGCGGCGGTTTTGGACCCCGCAACCGATGACTTTCTGGACCTGCCCATGGCGTCCATTGTGCGGCCAGGGTGGACCCATGGACACCCCTTGCGCATCCTTCGCGTCCCTGGTCCCCGGCATGGTCGGGATGGTGCTGGTCGGCAGCAGCGTCAGCGTGTCGCACGCGCTCGTCGACGCGCCGCTGTTCACCGCCCAGGCCGTGCGCTACGCGGCCGCGACCGCGATCCTGCTGCTCCTCGCCCGGCTCGCCGGTACCCGCCCGGTCCAGCCGCGCGGCCGGGAGTGGCTGTGGCTGGCGGGGCTCGCGGTGACGGGGCTGGTGCTGTTCAACGTGGCCGTGGTGCGGGGGGCCGCGCACGCGGAGCCCGCGGTGATCGCGGTCGCGGTGGCGTCGGTGCCGGTGGTTCTCGGGGTCCTGGGCCCGCTGCTGGAACGGCGCGCTCCGAGCCGGCAGGTGTTGCTGGCGGCGCCCGTGGTGGTGGCGGGCGCGGGCCTGGTGGAGGGCACGGGCCGTACGGATGCGGCCGGGGTGGCCTGGGCAGCCCTGGCCCTGGGCTGCGAGGCGGCGTTCACGCTGCTGGCGGTACCGGTGCTCGGCCGGCACACGCCGTGGGGGGTGTCGGTGCACGCGTCGTGGCTGGGCGCGGTGCTGTTGGCCGTCCTCGGCGTGACACGCGAAGGCCCCACGGCGGCGGGGGAGTTGACGGGGGCGCAGTGGGCGGCCGTGGGCTACCTGGCGCTGCTGGTCACGGCGGTCGCCTTCGTGCTCTGGTACTCGACCGTACGCGCCGTCGGCACCGGCCGCGCCGGCCTCCTCACGGGCATCGCCCCGCTCGCGGCGGCGGCGGTCGGCACGGCGACGGGCACGGGGATGCCGGGATCCTCGGTGTGGCTGGGGATCGCGGTGGTGATCGGGGGGCTGATCGGGGGGCTGCGGGCGTCTCGGGCTCACGGCGCAGCCGCCTGCGTCGACGCCGCGCCCCGGACAAGGTGACCTTCCACCAGTTCCGGCACACCCTGACCACCCACATGATCAACGCCGACGTTCCCCAGCCCGTGATCCAGACCCTGCTCGATCACATGTCGCCGGCCATGACCGCCGTCTACGCCAAGCTCCACGACAAAACGCTGCGGCGGCACTGGGAGAACGCCCTCAAGGTCAACCACGAGGGGCAGAAAGCCGAGATCGCCGCCGACCACCCGCTCGCCGGGGCGGCCTGGGCAAAGATGAGCCTGGTCCGCGCGAAGGTGACGCTACCCAACGGCTACTGCGGAGCCCCGGTGCAGACCGACTACGAGTACGCCAACCCCTGCCTGGACTGCCGGTTCTTCATCACCACCGGCGACTTCCTCCAGCAGCACCGCCAGCAGACCGGCGCCCAGCCCGCGTCGGTCGGATCCATCCAGTGTCGGCTGGAGGCCGCGCTCACACGGATCAAGCAGCTACGCGCCGAGAACAGCGACCTCGCCCGACGACTGGAAACCGCATACGGTGAGATTCGAAGGCTCCGCAGCGAACGGCCATTGCCCCGATGACTGAAGCGAGCTGCTGCCGGCACTGAAGTGTTCACGAGTGGGGACGACCTGCGCCTTCTCGACTAGCCGAAGATCGTTCCCCGCGCGCGTACTGATCGTTCCCCGAGGCCGGGCCGAATTCATCGATTCACGGGCGGGCCGGAGTCTCGTTGGCGGACCAAGGGACCAGCCAGGGCAACACCGACTTCACCGGCCGGAACACCCGATCCCGACGCGACGCTGAAACAGGCGATGGATCGGTTCTCGCTCTCTCATGAGTGCCGGTGATAAGCCTTGTTGGCGATGCGCCAACTGTCGCCGACGCGGACCAGCAGGAAGATGTCGGTGAAGGTGTCCGCGCCGTGCTGGAGCGTCATGGTCGCGGTCGCAATGGTGCCGTGGACGTCGACGCTGTCGATCCGGCGAGAGCGGCTCGGTTCGTCCGGGGCCGAGTGGCCGTGAAAGAGAGCGCAGTATTCATCCAGAGGCCACGAGACGAAAGCGCCGCCCCGGATTCCCTCGATGTGGGCGGTGGGCAGGAAAGCGTCGCGGAAGTGGGTGGGCTCGCCGGTGGCATGTCCGCGAATGTAGGCGCGGAGCGGTTCGAGAACCGCGTCCGACACAGCGGGGACCGTGGCGGCACTGGAGATGTCGGCCTCGGGGGCGGCAGAGGTGTCAGCCAGACCGACGGCGCTGCGCAGAGGCGTGTTTGACGCATCGGCCAGCAGAGCCATGTCCTTGACCAGCGCACCAATCGTGAAGTCGGCGGTACCGGCGGGCGACTCACCGTCAAGGAAGGGGCGTTTGCGGGCCACGAGCCCACCGAGCTGGCCGAGTTCGAGGACGTCCAGCGCCTGGGCGCGCTGCAAGCCGAGTGCGTCGGCTTGCCGCAGTGAGTCCCGCAGCGCGAGGACAGCGCCGGCGAGGCTGCTGTTGGCGATCAGCTTGAGCGCGGCGGCGGTGGAGGCGTCGTCGACGCGCCGCACGGTGCCGAGCGTTTCCAGAACCGGTCGGGCTCGATCGAGCGCGTCTTGGTCGGCGGCAGCGAGAATCTGCAGGGCGCCCGCGGCGGCAGCCGGCACGGAGCCGAGCACGGGCGCGTGGACATAGGACGGGCCGAGCTGCCGGGCCAGATTCGACGCCTCGGCAGGAGCGATGGTGCTGGTGTTCAACACCATCGTGTCCGGTCGCAGCGAGTCACGGACGTCGTCGAGGACCTGCTGGCAGGCCGGGCCGTCGAACAACGCCAGGAGCACGAGATCTGCCCTTGCCACTGCCTCATTCGGATCGCCAGCCGTCTTGACGGCGCCTGATGTGCGCCCCGAGCGTGTCCAGCCCACGACGTCCCAGTCCTGGGCAGTGAGTCGAGTCGCGATCGCGCCACCCATGCGCCCCAAGCCGAGGACGGCGATCGTGTGCGGTGTGGTCATGCACGCCACAGTGGCGCACCAGGAAGACTGCGACAAGCGCATATTGTGCAGGCCAGCCATGCGGGAGACGCATGTCAGCTGCGCATACTGATGCCATGGAACTAACGGTGTGGCGGACCTTCGTGACCGTGTGCCGACTCGGGTCACTGTCGGCGGCGGCCATCGAGCTCAATCACACGCAGTCGGCCGTCTCCCGGCAGATCGCCGGGCTGGAGCGGCAACTCGGCGTGCCTCTGGTGGAACGCCATGCGCGCGGTGTGCGTCCGACGCCTGCAGGCGAGGTGTTCCGGCACCACGCCGTGGCCACGCTCAACGAGGCCGACCGCGCTGTTCGAGCCGTACGAGACGTTCGTGACGGGACGTTCAATCGGCCGCTGGCTGTTGGCGCGACACCGTCTCTGGCCGCAGGGATCGTTCCCGAGGCCATCCGGGGGCTGCTCGAGCGAGCCGGATCCATCCGGTGGAACCTGCTACCGGGCCTGAGCGCGCAACTGCACAACCGCGTGATCGCCGGCGATCTCGACATCGCCGTTGTCACCGATGCACCGCCAGGGCTGCCCCATGACCCCCGGGTCATACGACGATTCCTCGGGCTGGACGACATGGTCGTCGCACTGCCCGTCGGCCATCCGCAGGCCGCGCGCGGCCCGGTACACATCCAGACGCTGGCCGACCAGACCTGGGTCGAGGACAACGACGGCTCGGCGGCGCTTCTGCGCCAACACGCCGCCCGAGCCGGGGTAAGCGCCCGCATCGACCTCACCGCAGCCGATCTGGCCGGCAAAATGGCCCTGGTCGCAACCGGTCATGCCATCGCGCTCATACCCGGCGTGCTGACGGGCGCGCTCCGGACCGGCGTCACCACCATGCCCCTCGTCGATCCTCCGACCCGTGGCATCTACGCGATCACACCACGCCGTGACCCCCACCCCTCCGCAGCGCCCCTGCTCGACCAGCTCGCCACAGCCTTCGCCTCGGTCCGTCCTACCCACGCCCCTCATCAGCCGACCGAGAAGGATGCCCATTCCGCCGCGCTGACATTTGACGGCCGCGTCACGGAAACGTAACGGTCCAGGAGTTGGCCGGCCCCGCGGAGCGCAAAGCCTCCATGCCGCCCTCGCGTCAGGCCCGGCGCCAGCGTTCCACCGACCGCACACTCACCCGCAGGTCCTTCGCGATCACTGCGGTCTTCTCACCCGCCGCGAAACGCTCGCCGGCCTGGAGCCGGATCCTCTCCCGAAACGCCCGACGCTCAGCGGTCAGGCCCCCACCCTCCGGATACCGCATCCCACCGGCATACCGCAGGGATCATGAACCGTCACCGCCCCGACGACAACCCGAAAAACTCAGTAACCGCCGGCGCCCTGCACGGCCCCGGCGGCGGGGCGCCCGGCCGACGACGGCCCATCAGGGGTAGCGGTCTACCAGCGATCGTTGGTTTCCCACCATCCCGGGCTCAGCTTCGGCAGCGGCCCCGTCGGCTTTAACGCCGACTCAGAGGTCATTAGGCTGGATACGACCGCCGGATGCGGAGCGTCCACCTTTACTCTGCTTGCCATGCCTACACCACAAAACGCCCAGCAAACCTCTGGGGGAGCGACCCGAAGAACGATCCTTCGCGGCATCGCCGCCACCCCGTTCGCCCTGGCCGCTGCCGAACTCGTCGCGCCTTCGCAGGCTCACGCGGCCGAACCGTACGGTTTCGTCATCAACACTCGCCCGGATTGGGTACCGTCCGGCCCCTACACATCCGGGATCGAGGCCCTCAGAGCCGAGCTGCCCCGGATTGGCGTCGACGACGTTCTCGCCGACCTGAATCACAGCGCCGTCCGGGTCAACTCCGTGCCCGGCCTCCCGTCCGGCCGCTTCGGTTACGGCTTCCGATGGAGCCGCGAAGACTTCCTCACCCCTCGTTGGCGGCCTCAGGGCATCACGACCAACTTCGACGGCTGGGGCGGTGACGCGATCGGCCTGGACGGAGGTACGGGCAAGAAGGTCGTCCTGGTCTCCTGGTACGCCACTGACACCGCCGACTCGGGGCTCGGTGCGCGTGTCAGCTTCGTCGACATCACGAACCCGGCCCGGCCGCGCTACCGCCACGTACTTCTCGTCCAGCCCTACAACGTCCGGGGCGGCGACTACACCTTCGACACCGCCCGGATCCATGCCGGGGGCATCGGCTGGTACGGCAATAGGCTATACATTGCGGACACCGACCGTGGTCTGCGCGTCTACAACCTGGATGACATGTTCAGGGTCTCCAGGGGCTCCGGTATCGGCCGCCAGGACAACGGGACCTTCCACGCGTACGGCTACGAGTACGTACTCCCGCAGAGCCGTGACTACCACTACGCCGACTCTTCGCACCGCCTGAGCCGCTACTCCCAGGTCGCTGTGGACCGTACGACTAGCCCACATACCCTCCTCGTGAGCGAGTTCCACGAGGGTGACGAACTCCCTGACACCGTGACCCGGGCCGTACGCTGGAATTTGCACCCCTCCAGCAGCGCGCTCGTACCGGTCGACTCGGAGAACCGGGTCCACTCCACAGGCATCGCGAAGATCCTCAACGCCCGCCAGACCCAAGGTGCGGTCAGCGCAAACGGTATCTACTACCTCTCCGTCAGCAAGGGCTCCGGGCGCGGCTACCTCCGTACGTGGAAGGAGGGCAGTACCTCCCCGGCTGCCGCAGCTTGGCGCCTTCCTGTCGGCCCCGAGGACCTGAGCTACCATGGCGGAACAGGACGCCTGTGGGGCCTCAATGAATACCGCGGCAATCGGTACGTGTTCGCAATGAGGCCGTAGTGTGAAATGTTACCGCGGCGCGTCAGGTCGTGTCCCACGATGTGGTGCAGGGGACCAAAGGATGGCCTTCCGGATCGAGGCCGGGAGCAGGTCGGGACGACCGCCGGGTACTTGTCGGGAGCGGGACTATCCCCGCGTGCCCGGGGAGCAGGCTTTCACATCGACTCGGGAAGGCTCGGCAGTGGGACCATTCCCCGTGTGCCCGGGGAGCAATTTTCAGCAGTGCGCCGGCGCTGTGATGTCGCTGGGATCCCACTCGTCCATCGGCTGCTCGAACACACCACCGTCGTGGTTGACCATCAGCAGGAACTTCGGCACGTGAACTCCTTGTTCTTCGCTGCGCCCAGTCTGGCGCACTCACCCTATGAACGGAGCCGTCGCGGAGTTCTCTACATCGCTGGGAAGAAACTTCGAGGCACTTTCCGCCGTGTGCGGAGCAAGACGTGGGCGGTGCGGCCGTCTTCGATCCGACGAGCCTCATCAGGGCGTCGACCGCGGAACCGGCTCAGGGTGATCGTCGGCTGCGGGCAGGTCCCGTCGGCGCCGGCGGAGAGCCGAGGACCTGACGACCGTTCGGCTCTCCAGCCAGCAGCTCACCTTCGATCGGCAGACGGAAAGCGCCAGGCGACTTGAACCGGTCCTCGATCGTATCGCCGCAAGATGGCCTGGCTCGGTGGGGTCGGCAACCCTCGGGGCCGGCTGCCGGCGCGGCGCTCTGAGCCGCGCTCAGAGCGCCGCGCCCGCGTCGTGCACCACGAGAGCGATCTGCACGCGGTTGTTGAGGTCAAGCTTGGCCAGGATGCGCGAGACATGCGTCTTGGCGGTCGGTACCGACATATAGAGCTCTGCCGCAATTTCCGCGTTGGTCTTGCCTTGCCCGACCGCGACCGCCACTTCCCGCTCCCGGTCCCCGAGCAGCGCCAGTTGCGCCCGAGCCCGCTCGGCTCGAAGTTCGCGCCCCCCGCCCGTTCCCTCCGATACCCAACACGAAGCCGGAGGCCCCCGCACGCAAGGCTCGCAGCACGTGCTCGTCGGTGTTGAACGTGGTCAGCACCAGCACCTCGGGCGGGTAAGGGCGAGCGCGCAACGCCTCGGTAGCGGCGAGGCCGTCCATGCCAGGCATTCGGATGTCCATGAGCACGATGTCGGGGGAGTGCTCGGCCACCAGAGTCGCCACTTCAGCCCCATCTGTGGCTTCGGCGACCACCTCCACATCCGGCGCGCCCTCGAGCATCAGCCGCAACCCGGAGCGCACCAGCGGGTCGTCGTCGACCAGGAGTACTCGAATCATGACGGTCACGTTAGCGGCGCACTGTTTTGGTGCAGCCCCAGGGCAGCCGGGCACGCAGTACGAACGAGCCGTCCTGAGGGCCGTGCTCCAGCCGCCCACCGGCCAGCTGGGCGCGTTCGCCGAGCCCGATCAGGCCCTGCCCGGCACCCGGGATCATTGTTCCCCGGCTACCCGTCCTGCTATCCGGGAGCGGGTTCATCACGGTCACCGTCAGTCCTTCTCCGGGCCGGCCCGACACGGTGACCGTGATCTCGGTGTCGGGCGCGTGCTTGCGGGCGTTTGTCAGGCCCTCCTGCACGATGCGGTACGCGGTCCGGCCGGTGACGGCGGGGAGAGTGTCCGCGTCCTTGGCCTCCTGTTGGTATGTGACGCTCATCCCGGCCTCGCGGGACTCCGCCACCAGCAGCCGCTCCATGTCCGCCAACGTCGGTTGCGGCCACCCTTCGGCCCCGTCTGGGCCCGCCGTCGGCGCCCGCAGGACACCGATCACCTCGCGCAGGTCCTGCAGCGCCTGGTGCGCGCTGTCGCGGATCACCTCGGCCGCGTGCTGGATATCGGCCGCGGAGGCGCTCGGGTTGAACTCCAGCGCCCCCGCATGCACGCTCAGCAGCGACAGTCGATGGGCGAGGACGTCGTGCATCTCCCGGGCAATCTCCTCCCGTGCCTGTCGTCGGGCCTCGTCGGCGGCCCGGACCGCGCGTTCCTCCAGCGACGCGACCAGCGCCCGCCGGGAGCGTACGTACAGCCCCCAGCCGACAGCGCCCGCCACCAGTGCGAAGTAGGTGAGAGCCGAACTGGCCGCCCTGGACCCGGTATCCGGCTCCTGCGCCAGAAACACGAGGAACTGCACCAGTGCGACCGCCGCCAGCCAGGCGGTGACTCGCCGTTGCCGATGCACCGCAACCGTGAACAGAGCCACCAGCGTGGCCCCCGTCAGATAATGGAAATGTGTCCCAGCCAGCATCAGCACCACAGCCAGCTGCACCGGCCACCGCCGTCGCAGGAACACCAATGCGCAGGCCAGCCCTCCGGCCACCTGGTCGGCGATCTGCTCGCCACCGGACATACTCTCGTCCAGGTGCACCGAGTCTGCTGTGACCACGGAGAAGACCACGATGAAGAGGAAGAAGGCGATGTCGACGAACCAGTCGCGGCGATTGCGCATACCGCCGAATCTACGTCGGCAGCGCAGCCGCCGGCTCCTGCGTGCCGCGGTCGATACTTTCGGACTACAAGACTGCCTCCCGCGTGTACCAATGACCGATACTGACCCCTGAACAGGGATGTCTACCGTTAGGTCATGAAGGGCATCCTCGGTTTCATCAGCTTCACGTTCATCGTCGGCGGCCTGCAGGGCATCGTCCACGAAGCCTTCGGCAAGTGGATCCCGCTCATGGGCTTCACGAAGCACCTGTACGTCGACGGCTACGAGCTCTACATCAGCATCGCGCTCATCGTCCTGGGCATCGCGGTGGGCACCGCCGCATGGAAGGCCGTGAAGGAGTAAAGGCTGCTCAGGCGGCCACCGCTGCGCGGACTTGTGACAGAGCCCCGATAAAAGACGAGGCGGGACGGAAGGGATCCCGAGGTCGACTGAGCGGCCCGGTTGCTCAGACCTCTGGGCCTGCTTCCGTTTCTCGCGCGGGAACTTGCATTCCGGCGGGCTTCCAGATCTGCTTCCAATTCGTTGAGACGTGACACCATCTTGGGATTCACCCGAAGCATCGGGCAACGCAGACAAGCGTGCTCATGTTGGCCTTCGCCGCGCCGACCTGCTGGACCTGGACGACCGCGCCGTGGACGGCTCGCACGTCCGGGCCCTGAAAGGGGGGATCACGTCGGCCCCTCGCCCGTCGACCGCGCCCGTCCCGGTCTCGGGCAGTGACCTGTCGGGTGGGGGCATGCGGTAGCCGTCCCCACCTCGGCTAGGCCAGGACGAGCTGGCCCGGGCCGCACGAGCGCGGCAGGCGGCCGACCAGGGTGACTTCCGCGGTGCGGCAGCCGGCGAGTTCCGCGTCCAGCACCGCATGACTGCCCACCATCAAAGCAGCCATCCGCACCTGCGGAACGCGCTCCTGCCTGACCCGCGGCCGCTACCCGGACGTCCGAAGGCGGCCTCGTTGGCTTCCCCGTTCGCGACGTCCCAGCTCGTCCCGTTCACCGCCGGCAACCGCAAGCCCGGCCCGTAGCGGGCCGGGCTCGACGGTCGACCACCGGTGGCCGAGGGGAGACGCCGCGACGGTCAGCCGTTGGTGAGCACGACTTTCAAGGCGCCGGTCTCGGCGCTGCGGGTGAAGAGGTCGTAGCCCTTCATCGTCTCGTCGAGCGGCAGCCGGTGGCTGATGAGCTGGGTCGCATCCAGCGCGCCGGTGGCGATGGAGTTCATCAGCTGGGGGATGGTCAGCCCCGACGGGATGCCGGTGGTGATGGTGACCTGCTTGGCCCACAGCTTCTCCAGATGAAGCGTGGCCGGGCCTTCGTGCACGCCGATGTTGGCGATGTGTCCGCCGGAGCGGACCAGGTCTGCGGCGAGTTCGAAGGCGTCGGGGAAGCCGACGGCCTCGATGGTGACGTCCGCGCCGTAGCCGTCGGTCAGGGCGCCGACCAGGTCGTGGACCTCGTCCTCGCCGACGGCGTGGGTGGCGCCGAGCTTGAGGGCCACCTCCCGGCGGGCGGGGGTGCGTTCCACGACGACGATGTTGCGCGGGGAGAACAGCTTGGCGGTCACCGTCGCCGACAGGCCGACCGGTCCGGCGCCGACGATGACGACGGTGTCGCCGGGACGCACCTGACCGTTGAGGACGCCGACCTCGTAGCCGGTGGCGAGGATGTCGGTGAGGAACAGCACCTGTTCGTCGGACAGGCCGTCGGGGATCTTGTAGACGGAGTTGCGGGCGAAGGGGATGCGGGCGTACTCGGCCTGGACGCCGTCGATGGTGTGGCCCAGGGCCCAGCCGCCATTGACGCACTGCCCGTACATGCCGGTGGTGCAGAAGCGGCAGTAGCCGCAGGCGCTGACACAGGCGGCCAGGATCCGGTCGCCGGGCCGGACGTTCGTCACCGACGAGCCGACCTCCTCGACCACGCCGGTGGCCTCGTGGCCCAGGACCGTGCCCGGCTTCACCGTCGGCACGCCCCCCTTGATGATGTGCGAGTCGCTACCGCAGATCGTGGTGTGGGTGACGCGCATGAGGAGGTCGGTGTCCTCGGCCAGCGTCGGCATCGCGTGGTCCCGGTACTCGATCCTGCCCGGTCCGTCGTAGACGAGTGCCTTCATGTCCAACTCCTTTGTTGAATGGTGGTGCAGTGGTGCCGGGCGTCAGATGCCGGGCCCGTAGAGGCCGAAGCGCAGGTCGGGATCGCCTGGGGTCCAGGTGCCTGCGACCTGGGAGCGGTGTCCCATCCCTGCGACACGGTCGATCAGTTGGTTGCCCAGCTGCAGCTGGGCCGGCTCCCAGCGCTTGAGGGCGGTGGGGATGTCGTCGGTGAACGTGCGCAGGTGCTCGTAGAGGGTCCAGGCGTCGTCGGCGGCCTTGGCCGTGCCGGCGGCAGCGTGAGGGCGGGCGGCGAAAGCGGCGTCACCGATGATCGCCACCCGCCCCTCCGCCATCGCGGGGATGCGCGTGTCGAAGACGACCTGGAGATAAGGCTGTGCGGTGCGCACGACTGTCTCGGCCGCTGCCGGGGCCAGGTGTTCGGCGGCTGCCGACTTCATCTCGTCGACGAAGCGCTGCTGCACCTGCCCGGGATGGACGGAGACCGGGCACTCGAAGCCACGCAGGTCCGTGGTGAGCTCGTCCAGCTCCGGGCCCGCCGGGACGTTGCGGTACCAGACGTAGTTGAGCAGCCGTTGCCCCTCCTCGATGCCGCCGTCCAGACCGGGGATGGGGTAGAGCACGATGTGGGTGTTGCGGGCCACGCTGTACGTCAGCGCCTCACCCAGCAGTTGCCGCGTCTCCTGGCTCACCGCGCCCTCCGGCACGGTGCCGCGCCAGCCGACGTATCCGGAGTACTCGCGTTGCAGGTCCGGGAAGAGCCGCTTGCGGGCGGTGGAGGTGATGCCGTCCGCGAAGACCACCAGGTCGGCGGTCTCAGTCCGGCCCGAGACGAACCGCAGCGTCACGCTGTCGGCGTCCTGGTCGAAACCGGCGCAGAACTCGCCGAGGTGGTAGTGGTCCGTGCCGA
Source organism: Streptomyces sp. NPDC003697 (assembly GCF_053587115.1). NCBI lineage: Bacteria > Bacillati > Actinomycetota > Actinomycetes > Kitasatosporales > Streptomycetaceae > Streptomyces > Streptomyces sp. NPDC003697. Next base: position 41,926 of record NZ_JBSFNN010000025.1, on the reverse strand, counting down.
AGTCGTCGAGCAGCGCGCGGTAGATCGTCCCCCAGGAGGAGTAGCGCCATTCGACCGGGTCCTCGTGCAGTACCTCGTTGTGCCGGCCCAGGTAGCGCACCTGGCGCGTCACCGTGCTCAGCTCCTCTATGCGGCGGGCGCTGCGTTCGCCGAACCACTTCATGGTAGTGGGCTGAAGGACGATCCCGCCGCCGCGGTTCTCCAGAAGTGCTGGTGTGCGCTCGTAGATGTCGACCGTGAAGCCCAACTCGCGCAGCAGCAGCGCGGTGGTCAGTCCTCCGATGGAGCCGCCGACCACTGCGGCACGCAGTCCCTTGTAGCTGTCCACCATGGATTCCTCTCGCCCAGGGGGTGGTGGACGCCATCGTGGCTCTGTAGGTACGCGTTAGCCTCTGTGTAGAATCACAGCGATTTCGTCAGAACATGGAGCTCTGCACAGCCATAGAGGGCTCCTGGAGCGAGTCGAGGAGGGCCGATGGGTTTTTCACCCTCTGCTCCGCCGGATCTGCTGCGCTGGATGAGCGCCATCGATGACCTGGCCATCGCGGTCAACGAGCAGCGCGACCTGCCGGGCCTCCTCGGGCAGATCGCCCGCACGGCCTGCGACCTGCTCGGCTACGAGAGCGCGGCCGTGCTGCTGGTGGACGACGATCGCGTCGCCCTGCGGATCGAAGGATGCTGGGGCCTGACCGACGGCTACGTGCGGCTGGTGAACGAAGAGTCCCCGCTGTTGCTGACGCCCGGGGGAACCGTCGTGGGCAGCCCGTCCCGTCGGGCCTTCGTCGACGGCACACCGGTGATCGTCGAGGACATCGCCCGGGACCCCTCCTACGGCCCGTGGGCGAAGGCCGCCCAGGAGCACGGACACCACTCCATGGCCGCGGTCCCGCTGCGCAACCAAGGCGAGAGGGTCGGCACGCTCAACGTCTACGGCAGCGATCCGCGCCATCTCGGGCCCGGCGGACTGGAGCTGCTGCAGGTCCTCGCCAGCCACGCCGGCATCGCCCTGGAGACGAGCGCACAGCTGGAGCGCGACCGCCGCCGCCTGCGCGAGCTCAGCTGTCTGAACGAACTGCTGCGACAGCATGCGGCCATCCATGACCGCTTCATCGGCGTCGCCCGCCGCGGTGGCGGTCTCAGCGACGTTGCAGCAGCCCTGGCCGACATCACGGACCGCGCGGTGGCCGTTCAGGACGTCTCAGGCCAGATTCTGGCCAGTGTGCCCCGAGCCGGGGTGTCGGTGCGGCCGCCGGACTGGCTGTCCTGGTCCCGGCACGGGGCCGCCGGTGCCCGTTCACTGCTCGACCAGGTCGCACAGGCGTCACCGGTGCTCTCGGACGGGGCTTTCCCCGGCCTGGTGGCGGGACCGGTACGGGTGGGAGAGGAGATGCTGGGCGTGCTCTGGCTGGCCGGGGAGGGCGAGGACGACGACCTGCGCTTGCGTGCCATCGAGCAGGCCGCCGTGGTGCTGGGCTTGGAGATGTTGCGCCGCCGGGCCGTGGTCGACGCCCAGTGGCAGATGAAAGGGGACCTCGTCTCGGAGCTGGCGAGCGGCACACTCGCCGACCCGGCCGCCCTCATCGCCCGCGGTGACCGCCTCGGCAGCGACCTGCGCCTCCCACAGCGGGTGCTGGCCGTTCGCCATGAGCAGCCCGGCGAAGTGGTCAGCGCCCAACTGCTGCGCCTGGTGCAGTCGCTCGTGCTGTCCCGGCAGCGCCCCAAGCCGCTGCTGGCCCTGCGCGACGGGGCTATCGTGATTGTCGCACCCGCCACGGACCCCAACGACGGGGAAGAACTCGCCCGGCACATCCGCACCGTCGCCTCCCAGGCTCTGGAGGGCGGCGTACGCGTCGCCATCAGCGAGACGTGCCTCGCGCCGGAGCAGCTGCCTGGGGCGTTTCGCCAGGTCCACGGCCTATTGCGGCTCCTTCGGTACTCCCCCGGCGAGGACGTCCTCACGGTGGCGTCGGCTGGCATGATCGGCATGCTGCTCGCGGACATCGAGCCCCGGCGCATGGGCGTCCTCGCCGAGCGCTGGATCGGCCCCCTGCGGGACTACGACCGGCGCCGGGGCGCCGACCTCGTCGCCACCCTGCGCGCCTACCTCGATCACGACCTCAACACGGGCGCCACCGCAGAGGCCCTGTTCATCCACCCCAACACCGTCGGCCTGCGCGTGAAACGTATCGAGTCGCTTTTGTCCGTCTCGCTGACTCGCGTCACCGACATCACCACGCTGCGCGCGGCCCTCGCGATCGACGACATCGTCCGCACCCCTGACCTGTACAGATAGACAGGAATTTATTCGAAGACTGTGTGGCCGCACACGCACTCCCGGCGCGCGCGGCCCTGACCATGTCCTCACCCAGCAACGACGCGGGGAGGACTCATGCACGACCCACAGCACGCGGTGGTGACCGTGGCCACCGCGGCATCCCAATCCCCACCACAAGCCGCCGCCCCGCCAGCCGGTCAGGCGCGACGAGCGGGCGCGACCCTGCTCATCGTGGCAGCGCTCTCGCTGGCCACCTGGTGGCTCTTCATCGACCCCCGGTGGGCGGTCTTGGACGTCTACGGCAACCCGGCGAACGCCGTGATCTTCTGGACTCTCTTCGCCATCGTCTGTCTCGCCTTCAACCTGGAACTGAAGGGCTTCGACCGGCTCGCCCAGCCCTTGCGCGGCCTCGCCTTCGCTGCCGTCACGATCGGCGTCGGCATCGGTATCACAGGCCTGCTCGCCCTCGCCTGGAGTGCGGTCGACCCGAGCTTCGCCCCCGACCGGGTCGGCGGCGCCGGCTACTTCACGGGCGCCATCTTCGTGCTCTTCGTCTTCGTGACCAACGTGCCCGCCGCGACCGTCCTCGAGCACCGCCCATGGAAGACCCTCGGCCTTGGCCAACCCTGGGCGGGCATAGCCGAGATCGCCGTCGCGACAGTGACGAGTCTCCTGCTCTACGCGGTCTTCGCCCTTCCCGTGCTCGCCAGTTGGAGCGGTGTCAAGGACGCCCCGCTGACCGCAAACGAGGTCATCGGCCTCTTCTACTCGATCGTGGTCTCCGTCATCGCCACCGGCAACCTGACCGACAACTGGCCCTGGAACACAGTGCGGAGCAAGGGCCGCTGGTTCCTGTTCACCGCACTGGGCAACGTCGTGCTGGGTACGTGCCTGTACTTCGCCCTGTCAGGGGCGACCCGGATCCTGCTGGGCAGCGCAGTCCGGGCCACCCTGGGAACAGACGGACTGAACGTCTTCCCCGCCCAACTCGGCGTGTGCTGGGTCTTCTGGATGATCTTCTGGCCGAACTGTGCGGGGAACTGGCCTCAGCACCTGACACCGGCGAAGAACCGCACCGCGCGGGTTCTCACCACCCTGGCACTCGCAGTCATCACGTTCACTCTGTACTACCACGTCATCGCCCCCCACGTGCTCCACGAACCCGCCCTCGCTCCCGGCATCGCCGGCAACGCACTCGGCTTCATCGACCTGGCCATCGTCTGGCTCCTCCTCTTCGCCATCGGGGGAGACTCCTGGCCGCTGTCCCGAACCAACCGCACCCCCTGACACCGGAGAACCAATCCTCATGGGCGACAGCCACACCGACCCCCAGATCCGTGTCGTGCACCACGACCAGCTCGACGGCAACACCCCCCAGACCCCCGGCCTCATCCGTCAGGTTGCCTTCGACGGGCGCAACCCGGCAGCGACGCACCTCTCCGCCTTCCGCAGCACCGTCAAACCCGGCGCCGCCACCGGCGCCCACCACCACGGCGACCAGGAAACCGTCCTGTACGTCATCAGCGGCACCGCCCGCTACCGATGGGGCGACAAGCTGGAGAACGTGGCCGAGGCCGGCCCCGGAGACTTCGTGTTCATTCCCGCTCACATCATCCACCAGGAGATCAACGCCTCCCCCGAGTTCGAGACGGTCTGGGCCGTGGTCCGCTCCGGCATCGACCCAATCGTCGTGAACTTGCCCGAACTCGACGAGTACACCGAACCCGCAGCCGTGGACTACACCCACCCCTGAGGGCGGCACGGCCAGGCGACGTTGAGCAGCGACAGACGCTCGCCTGTATGCACTGTTCGGCATGACTGAAAAGGCCGCGCAGACCGGCCACGAGGTCGAGGACGGCCGTGGCCGGTCACATGCTGGAGTGGGCCAGCCCATCGAAACCTCGATGGGCTGGCTGCGCACTGTCATTGCGTCAGCCCGGAACACCACCCTCGCTTCCTCGGGGCGAGGTACGGTCCTGTCATGTCCCGATCAGCCGATATTGCCCTCTCCCAGCCCTCCGTCACCGCGGACGACCTCGACCTTGTCGTACAACTCGCTGTGGCAGTCCTTCGCGGGGCGCCCCCAGCCGCGTGGGAAGGAAAGGCCGGTTCGCTGGAATGGGACTGCTGGGAAACCGTCGAGCACCTCAGTGACGACCTCTTCGCCTACGCTGCGCAACTTGGCCCCAAAACACCGCCCTTGGATCGCGAGGTGCCCTTTGTATGGGAGAGCCGACGGCCCGGCGGCCCAGCAAACGCGATTCATGCGAACCGCGAGACGGGGCCCGCCGGCCTGCTGCAGGTCCTGGAAGCGAGCGGCGCGCTGCTGGTCGCCATGGTGCGCACGACGCCTCCGCAGACCCGCGCCCACCACGTCTTCGGCGTCTCGGACCCCGAAGGCTTCGCCGCGATGGGGATCGTGGAGACCCTGGTGCACACGCATGACCTTGCACAAGGGCTCGGTCTCGCATGGAGCCCGCCTGCCGATCTGTGTGCTCGGGTGCTCGCCCGACTGTTTCCGGATGCACCGTCGCCCACGGACCCTTGGCTCACCCTCTTGTGGGCCACCGGACGCGCCGAACTACCCGGACACCCTCGACTCACCACATGGCGCTGGGACGGCACACCCCGGCCCTGACTCATGCAGTGCTCAGCGGCGGGGAGAACGTGAGCAAGATCACTTCCACCTTGTGGGAGATGGAAAACGCCTTCCGTGGCTGACGGCGCAGTGGACACACTGCTGATCCAGGGGTGCCCGTGATCTGTTTCGGTCTCTGACCGCGCTGGGCTGCGCCCTGGAGAACACAAGAAGGCCCGTGCCATCCCTGTCACGTTCGCAGGGAGCACGGGCCTTTTGTGCTTCATGGGGTCAGGTTGCCCAGGTCGCGCGGGCACCTTGGCCTAGGTTGGGGATATTGGCGGTAGTCACCGGGACAGCCGGGTGCCGCATGGCTGTGATGGGGACGGCCCGCGGGATCCGGATGAGCTCCGCCGAGTCGTCGCCGGGGTAGAAGTGCAGGTATCGCCAGCCGTGGACGCGGTCCCTGCATGCGGCGGCGGTCTCGTGGTGATGCGCTCGGTCCGGTGCTGGTGTCGGCCGCCTTGAGGACGCGCGGGAGATGGACGTGGAGGTGCTCGACAACGACCTGGCGGCCGCGGGCGCGCAGTTCGCGGGCCAGGAGTTCGGTGAGTCCGGCTGCCCTTTTCGGGACTACGAGCTCGTCCTTGGCTGTACTTCGTGTAGGGCCCAGGCGGCTTCGCGGTTTCGCCCGCCTTTGCCGGTGCCGGGCTGCAACGTCTTCATTGGTGGTCGCGCAGGAAGGTAGGAATCTCTTCGCTGGTCGGGGAGTTCGGCAGGCGTGCTGGCTTGTCCTCAAGGAACGCGGTGATGACGGCGGCGGCTCGGTCGTTGTTGTCGTCGAGGCCGTTCCACATGTGGTGTCCGACTCCGGGCATGTACTGCGTGCGCTGGATGGCGGGGTCGTTGGCAAGGACGGTGGTCTCCCATTGACGGACCTGGGAGGAGCACTCGGCGATCATCAGCATCGCGGGGGTCCGGGAGCGCCTCAGTTGCGGGGCGATGGAGGGTGAGTCCTTGACCGTCTGCTGGATGCGGAGGCTGGCGGCGGGACTGAAGGAGAAGTTCTGTGCGGTGTCCTCGGCGGGGATGCGGTGCGCGTCGCGCGCGCAGTAGGCGGATGCGGTGTCGCTGCCGAGGTCTGCGGCGGTGAAGGCGTTGTCGCCTTCGGCCTGTCCGATCAGTCCGGTGTCGGGGGTGAGGAGTCCGAGTCGCATGAAGCCGAATGCCACGGCGTACCGGGGGACGTGCGTCGATCGCGGTCCGGTCGGGGCCGGCGCGAGGCCGCGTGCGGATTTTCGGCCCTTGTGTCCGGTGATGTGTGCGGTGGGGCCGTCCATGGGGCCGGGCTCGGCGATGATCGCCCGGTGCAGGCGTGCGGCGACGCGCGGGTCGGCCAGGGCTCGGGTGAGCACGGCCCCGCCTGAGGAGAATCCGAGGATGTCAGCCTTGCCTTCGTTCAGGCGGTCGATGAAGGCGGCGAGGTCGCTGACTGACCTGGAGATCGTGTACTGGCCCATGGGGAGCAGGTCGCTTCGTCCGCCGCCGGCCTGTTCGTAGGCGTAGACGTCGTAGCCTTGGCGGGCCAGGAGTTGCAGGAACCGGTGGTCGAGCACCGAGATGCCACGGACCGGTCCGCCGTTGAGGTACACGAGCGGGTTGGGATGCCGGGGGCTGGGGTGCGCGGGCGGGTAGTGGTACACCGCGACCCGGCTGCCCGTGGTCAGGCTCCAGTGCTGCGTGGTCACGAAGGCTAGGTCGGGCGGGTACCGCCGGGCCGTCGGCACGGTCGGGATGCAGACCGACGCAGTCAATGCTGCCGCGACAGCGACCGGCAGGAACGGCGCGAGCCGCGCTGGCCAAGTGCGGCGCCGGCCCCGCCACGTCGCGAGGACGGCCCCGACTCCAAGGGTCGGCAACCATGCGGCAAGCCCCGAGCCTGCCCCGTCTGTGAGGGCGATCAGTGCGAGAAAAACGACGACCAGCATCGCGACGGCGGCCAGGGCCAGCAGTAAGCGTCCGGTGAAGCGGACAAGACGTATGGCGGACTTGGGCATAGCGGACCTCCGACAGTTTCAGAACACCGTTTCAGAACGACGTTATCAAAACGAGGTAGGCTGCTGGCCGTGGGTAGGCCGAGAACAAACGACGAGGCCGTCAAAGAACGGCTTGTAGAGTGCGCGACCGAGATGCTCGCCACCCGTCCGCGGGAGTCGCTCACGGTCCGCGCCGTGGCCGCTGCTGCCGAGGCGTCGACGACGGCGGTGTATTCCTTGTTCGGCGGTAAGGACGGGCTGATCGGTACGGTGCGCGACAGAGCCGTCGCTGGCCTGTTCCAGGACCTGTCGGCGGCGCAGACCTCCGCGGACCCTCTCGCCGACCTCTACGCGCTGGCCGTCGCCTACCGTCGTTGGGGGCGCGGACACAGCCACCTGTACACGGTGCTGTTCGGTGGTGTGCAGTCCTTCGATCCGTCGGGGGAGATCGGTGCCAGTGACCCGATCCTTCCGCTCCTCGCGGCGATCGATCGCGCGTTGGCGGCGTCCGTCCTCGTCGGCGAGGCAACGTCGATCGCCCTGTCGATCTGGGCCACCCTGCACGGGCTGGTGACTCTCGAACTGGCCGGGGCCCTCGACGCCGCCACGGCCGAGGCCGCATTCCGATCGGCGATTCACGCCACGTTGCGCGGGTGGGCGACCCCGGCGGTGTTCCGCAGTCTTCGCCAGGCCGAACTCGCTCATTGACAGGGTCAGGGCTGGTTATCCAGGCCTTCCCTCAGGCGGGTGTGGGCGATCTCGTTGCTGTGATGTGAGCCAGGGCGGTCGGGGCGCCGGTGCTCGATTGTGCGCTGGGGCTGTGGTGGAGTCAGCCCAGGACTCCGGTGAGGGCGCGGGCCAGTACGGTGGCGAACCGGTCGTGGGAGGTTCGTTCGGGCTGGGCGGCGAGCATTGCGGAGATGCGAGGGTGGGTGCCGGCGGTGGCCACGTGACGCAGGTAGGAGGACTGGCGCTGGGCACCGGGGGCCGATGCAGCCAGTTCATTCTGGACGAATAGCGCGGTCAGTGCGTTCAGTACGGCGAATGCCTCGAGTTTGTGGGCGGGCTCGGCCGGGTGGTCGGCGAGTACGTCTAGTAGGTGCTCAAGCAGGTCGATCCCGTGCGGGCCGAGGGTAGGACGCGTGACGACCAGGACCGGCAGCCAGGGGTGGCGTCGCATGATCTGTCGGGCCTGGTGACCGATCTCCAGAAGGTCCGCCTGCCAGTCGCCGCTCGGGGCGGGCAGGCGGTATTCGCCGGCGGTGCTGTCGATCATCAGGTCGAGCAGGTCGTCGCGGGTGGCCACATAGCGGTAGAGCGAGGCGGCGCCGGTACCCAGGGCCGCGGCGAGGCGGCGCATGGAGACGGCATCCAGGCCCTCCCGGTCGGCCAGTTCCACTGCGGCGGCGGTGATTTCGGCGCGGCTGCGCTCGGCCGGGCGTCCGACCGGTGCCTGTTCCGGCCGCAACCAGATCACCGCTTCTTGCTGTCCTGCCACTGTCGCCTCCCGCGTTGCCGCCACTCTACATTTCTGAGTACGGTGTTCGCGAACGACGTTTGCAATCGACTGGGAGTCGGCATGCCGCGCTTCGCGTACAACGACGAAATCCAGATCGCCTTTGAAGACCTCGGCGGGGCGGGCGGCGACCCGCTGCTGCTGGTGACGGGACTGGGAACCTCGCGGTTTTGGTGGCCGGACGGGCTGGTGGACGAACTTGTCCACCGCGGCTTCCACGTTGTGGCCTACGACCACCGCGACGCCGGCCAGTCCACGCACCTGCCCGACCGGCGTGAGCGCCCGCCGGTCGCAGCCCTACTGCGTTACGCGCCCCCGGCCTACAGCGCCGAGGACCTGACCGACGACGCGGTCGCCGTTCTCGACGCGCTCGGTTGGGAGCGCGCCCACCTCTTCGGCCACTCCATGGGCGGGCTCGTGGCGCAGCGCATCGCGATCCGCCATCCACAACGCGTGCACACTCTCACCACGTCCTCGGCCGTGCCCAGCGACGTCAAGGGACTGCGTGTCCTGCGCTACCTGCGCTTGGCACCTCTGGCCCGCTTCGCCAGGTTGCATTCCCCCGAGACCCCGCAGGGCAACCTGGCCCTGGCCCTGGCCGTAGCCCGCATCTTGGCCGCACCCGGCCAACACATCGACGAGTACGACGTGCGTGCGTTCGTGGACAAAGAGGCCGCGCACCAGGTCGCCAGCTTCCGCGACCAGAAGGCACAGAGCCGCCAGATCGGTGCGAAGTGGCACGGCGGCCCGCTGGCGAGGATCACCACACCGTCCCTGGTGCTGCACGGATTGCGAGACCCGCTGCTGTGTGTGTCTGCCGCACGCGACATCGCCGGTGCCGTCCCCGGGGCCCGCCTGCGCGTCCTGCCAGGCGTCGGACACTTCCTGGTCGGCGACGTCTGGGCCGATTACGCCGACGAACTGCGGGCGCTCGCCGACCACGTCCACGACCAGCCACCCACCCTCTGTGAAGACTGAAGATCACGCGGTGGCCGCGGGTCACATAGACCCTGCCCGCTGGCAGGAGGCGTTCGAGGTCATGTACGGGCATGGGCGGCTCGTGCTCGTTCGCTGGGGGACTGCCGGCAGCGAGGCGTTGGATGCGCCAGGTGACGGTCCTGGCGGTGGAGCGGGCGTCGTCCAGGGTGCGCTGCCGTGCGGCGTGCTGGACCATCTCGTCCACCCCGCCCAGACGCCGCTGACGCTTCTTGACCAACTGCGGCTCGAACGACCCGGCTCGGTCCCGCGGCGCCGCGATCTCGACCGGCCTCGACTCAGTGATCACCGTCTTGGGCCGGTGCCCGTTGCGGTAGTTCTCCCGGCCGCCCTCGGCCCGCTCACCGGGCTCGTGCCCCAGCTGATCGGTGAGTTCGCCCTCCAGCGCGGACTCCAGCACCGCTTCGTCAACTGCTGCAGCAGGCCGCCCTCCCCGGTGAGCCTCACCCCACCGGCCTGGGCCCGGGCCACCAGCTCGGCGACCAGCCCGTCATCCACGGCGCGCCCGCCCCACTCACAACGGCCTTCCCGGCCTCGGGGTCACTCGCCACGTCAGTCATCAACTGTCGCTTCCGGCTCGGGAGTTACACCGCTCACCGTACAGACCCGCGTCCGGCGCTGGCGTCGCCGCGGCCGTACTTGGGGGAGGAGGAGCGGTCCGGAAAGGTGGCTACGTCCGGCCAGCCAGTGCGACAGGGCTTGCTGTGGCTCTCGGAGATCAAAGACCGCGGATCATGTCTGCCCCCCTCTGGATAGCGGTCCTCGCGGGCGAATGCCCGCACGATCGGCACGAGGGAGGCATGGGCCTGCTGCAGGAAGACATCGAGGAAGACCTCGATCATCGCGGGAGAGGGGCGTTTGCCGCACTGGGCGGCTCCGAAGAGGAGTCCGCCCGTGCGGGTGCGGGCCAGCCGCTGGAGGATGCCCATTTCCAGCAGCGGGACCTGCAGCCGGTTGTACGATCCGCCCCTGTGTGGTGTCAGGCCGGGTCGAAGCGAGCCGACGGCGCACACTATGCATCTCAACGGACTGCGGTGCGCCGAGGATTGGGCGGATTGACTCAGATGCAGCTGTTCAACCGGATGTGGCTGGTTGGTGGTTGCCGGTGGGGAAGGAACTCCGTGTCGTTGGGGGAGGGACGGGCTGTGGTACCCGTCCCCGGTACGACAGGAGGAGCCAGCAGAGGTCGCAGGCACCGAAGGCCGCGTCCCAGGCCGGTGGAGAGGGGCTGATGGCGGAGGCGTCTGCGCTGGACTGCCCCGGCAGATCACGGGCATCTGCTGAGCGGGAACCAAGATACCGCGCGGGTACCGGGCCGAGTCGACACTGAGGAAGGGGAGGGCAGTTGCCCATCCGGATCGCTTGTGGCTCAGCGCTCGTCGCCACTGTGCTGTCCTTCGCGGTCGTTCCGGCGTCCGCCGTCGGCGACGGAGCGCGCGCCAACCGCTCCTGTGGCGATATGCGGCTGACGGGCTCACTGCCCGCGCCGCCCGCGGGCATGGCCGTACAACAGGAGGTCTCGATCGGCGCCGACTGCAGGCCACGACCTGGTGAGGTGCGGCTGATGCCGCTCGGCCGGGCCGAGGGTACCGCCGCACGGGCTGGGACCAAAGACACCGAGAGCGGCCGGCACAGGCTCTCCAGTTGGAACGAAATGTACGACTGCTGCAACATCCGTATGACCGGCCTGTACTTGACGTCGCACTGGACCACCGGCGGCGGTGTCGTGAGCGCGGCCACCGAGGCCACCCAGCAGTGGAACCGGGAGCCGTGGGACGCGGGCTGGTCGCGGACGTCGGCCACCGAAAGCGTCGACTGCGCCACTGGCTGTTCCGTCTACCGCAGCGAGGCACACGCGGACTTCACCTACCGGGGCATCTTCGACGCGACCGGGACCTGGTACGCCAACACCCACCACTCGTACGTCGACATCAAGGCCGTGGGCACCGCCTCCTGCCACTTCGAGGTGGATCTGCGTCACACCTTCGTGGGCTGGAACTGGCGGCGCGGCTGCGCCTGACGGTCCCCCGGGGCCGCCGGAACGCTGCGCACCGAACAACGATCTGTCAACCGCGCTGTCACCCGTCGACGCGCCCACGCCGTCGCGTAGCCAGTGAGCGGGCGATCATCACTTCGCTTGGCAGCGAACCACCGTCACGGCATCCGCTACGTCAACCACCCCGGCGCGGCCACCGCCGCCGACTTCACGCCCGCCCATCTCCAGACGGCCGCCCAGCCCGGCCTGACCCTCCCGCCGATCCTGATCACCGGTGACGTCGAGGACGCCCAAAAGCTCGCCGCCGAGCACGGGGCCGTGATCTACAAGCCGTTCCGCGGCCTGCCGCCGGCGAAGACGGGCACACCGGCGCGACCTGGGCCCAGCGCGTCGTCCCCGACGCCTTCGACGAGTCCTTGGCGGTGACCGCCCACCTGTTCCAGGCGCAGATCCCCAAGACCGGCGTCGTGCGCGTCACCGTGGTCGGCTGTCGCGTCTTCGCCCAGCGGATCGCGGCGCCGGACGGTGCCCTCGACTGGCGCTGCGGCGACTGGGACGCCCTGGTCCACGCCCCCATCGCCGTGCCGGCGCCCATCGAGGCGGTGCTGCACCGCTACCTGGAGGCGATCGGCCTGGTCTTCTCCCGATGTACGGCAGCGCTCCACTTCGGCCGTTTCTCTGTCGGCGCGTAGACACGGACCGCTCTGAATGGAACGCTCCCTACAGACACGCGGACCTTAGTTCTCCCGCTCTGCCGGTTCTTCTTCCGCTCGTCGGTCGGCGCCGCCGCTCCCAGCGCAACCACGCGCCGTTGTCCGCACGAGCCGCGCATCCCCACCAGTGCCCAGTTCCCGCAGCCACCGATTCCTCGTACGCCCAGATTCCTCGCCGGGAGGAGTTCACCGCATGAGAGTCCGAGTCACCCCTGCGACACTCGCCGCCACCGTCCTCGCCATCACGGCGCCACTCGCCGCCACCGCTAACGCCACCGCGGCCCCGGCCGCCGGCCCAGCGGAGTTCGTCGTGGACACCACCTCCGACGCGGTGGACGCCGACCCGTCGGACGGCCGGTGCCGCACCGCGTCGGGCGCGTGCAGCCTGCGTGCCGCCGCGATGGCCGCCAACGCCCGGCCGGGCAGTACGATCACACTGCCCCCCGGACATTACCGGCTCACGATCCCGCCCGACCCCCGGCTGATCATCGGCGACCATCCCGACCCGACCACGGGGGACCTGAACGTCGACGCACCCACCACGATCCAGGGCGCCGGCGCGCGGAGCACCATCATCGACGCCAACCACCTGGACCGGGTCTTCCGCCTGCGGGCGGACACCCGCATGTCCGATGTGACGATCACCGGGGGAAGGGCCAAGCAGCGCGAACTGCCTTTCACCGACACCGGTGGCGGTGGCATCGCCAACGCTGGACACCTGACGCTGCGTCGGGTCGCCGTGACCGGCAACTCCGCCGGCTACGGCGGCGGCGTCTTCAACATCCCGGACTCCCACCTGGATCTCGTCGACAGCACGGTCAGCCAGAACGCCGCCGGAGAGGCCGGCGGCATCAGATTCGACGACAGCGGCACCGTGACGAACTCGACGATCGCCGACAACCGCGTGCGGAACCCCGGCGACCGCCCCGGCAGCCTCGGCGGCTACGGCGGAGGCATCGACATCCGCGGCCTGGGAGCCGTGCAGATCCTCAACTCGACCATCACGAGGAACAGTTCCAGCGACGGCGGAGGCGGAATCAACATTGCGCCGGCCTACCTGGACAGCCTGCCCGCGCCCATCCCCGACATCGTCGATCTGCCACTGGGGCGCATGACCCTGCGCAACTCCGTCGTCGCGGGCAACACCGTCGACGGCGCGACCGCCGACTGCGAGAAGGCCTTCGCCACCATCACGTCGCTGGGCCACAACATCGACGGCGACGGCAGCTGCCGACTCTCGGCCGCAGGCGATCTGCCCAGTCGTGACCCGCTGGTCGGACCGCTGGCGAACCATGGCGGCCCCACGGACACCGTGGCGCTGCTGCCGGGCAGTCCCGCCCTGGACGCGGCCGAGGGCTGCCCGGCCACCGATCAGCGCGGCGTCACTCGCCCGCAGGGCGCCACCTGTGACATCGGCGCATACGAGCACACGCCATGACCCCCCAACCCCGACACCTGGAGCGAAGGATGAGAGCCCCGAGCCTGCGCCCCACTTTGGCCCGCGCCACAGCCGCCGTCGCTGCCCTGCTGCTGTCACTGACCGTTCCTCCGCCCACTGCCCGCGCCGCTTCCGCCCCCGACTCCGTGGTCGTGCGTACCGACCGCGGCTGGGTGCGGGGCGCGGCCGTCCACGACGGCGGGCGGGTCTTCCAGGGGATCCCGTTCGCCGCCCCGCCGACCGGTGAGCTGCGCTGGCGTCCGCCGCGCCCCGCGCCGCGATGGTCAGGCGTACGGAACGCCACCGCACCGGCCCACCCATGCCCCCAGTCACCGCTGACGCTGCTCCCCGACGGCGGCCCCGTCCTGCCCGGCGAGTCCAACCGCACGGGCAGCACCGTGGAGGACTGCCTGTACCTCAATGTCCGGACACCCGCCCGCACCGGCAACCGCCCCCTTCCGGTCCTGGTGTGGCTGCACGGAGGAGGCAATGTCCACGGCGCGGGCAGCGACTACGACGGCACCGCCCTGGCCGCGCGGGGTGTGGTCGTGGTGACCGTCAACTACCGCCTCGGGGCACTGGGGTTCCTGGCCCACCCCGCCCTGTCGGCCGAGAGCCCGGACCACGCCTCGGGCGACTACGGCCTGATGGACCAACAGGCCGCCCTGCGCTGGGTGCGGCGCAACATCGGTGCCTTCGGTGGCGACCGGCACCGGGTGACGCTCGGCGGCCAGTCCGCCGGATCGGCGGACACCTGCCTCCACGTCGCCTCGCCGACCGCGAAAGGCCTGTTCCACCGGGCGATCCAGCAGAGCGGAGCCTGCGCCGCGGACGGCGGTCTGACACCCCTCCCGCTCGACGCGGGCGAGCGAAAGGGAAGCGGCTTCGCGGCCTCGGTCGGCTGCACCGACCCGACGACCGCGGCGGGCTGCCTGCGTGCCCTGCCCACCACTGAGCTCGTCCGCGCCACCGGGACAGGGGCCGCCTCCCTGTGGGCCCCGAACACCGGCCCCCGTGTCCTGCCCCGCCCTCCGCACACGGCGTGGGCCGAGGGACGAGTGAACGCGGTCCCGACGCTGAGCGGCAACACTCATGACGAATACCGCTACTTCACCGCGCTGTACGTGGATCTGCTCGGCGGCGGCCCTCTGACCCCCGCCTCGTACGCCGACCTCGTCCGGCTCCAGCACGGCAACCGCGCAGCCGCGGTCCTGGACACCTACCCGGTCTCGGCCTATCCGTCCGCCAACCTGGCGTACTCCGCCATCGGCACCGACCAGCGGTTCGCCTGCCCGGCACGGGCCGACAACCGGCTGTACGGCAGCCGGGCGCCCGTCTACGCCTACGAGTTCCACGACGCCCAGGCACCGCCGTTCATCCCGGCACCGCACACGCCGCAGGGTGCCTTCCACGCCTCCGAACTCGCCTATCTGTTCCCCATGGACTCGGTGGCGCCCCTGACGCCCGCCCAGCGGCGGCTGTCCGCCACGATGACCGCCTATTGGGCCCGCTTCGCGGCCACCGGCGACCCCAACGCGCCCGGGACTGAGCCCTGGCCGCGCTACACGGCCGACGGGGACCACATCCAGGTGCTGGCCCCGGACCGGGTAGGACCCACCACCGGGTTCGCCGCCGACCACCACTGCGCGTTCTGGCAGCCCGCTTCCGTTCCCGGAGGAGCCGTGCGATGACATCGACACTCGCCCTGATCCGGGAGGGGCGCCGGACGCTGCGGCAGGGCCCGGACGCCCTGGCGCACCGGCAGCGCGAACGGCTGGCCGCGATGATCGACTTCGCCCGCACCCACTCCCCGTACTACCGCGAGCTGTACCGGACGCTACCCGAACGCGTTGAGGATTCCGCCCTGCTGCCGGTCACGCGCAAGCAGAACCTGATGGCGCGTTTCGACGACTGGGTCACCGATCCCGAGGTGACCATCGACCGCGTACGGGCCTTCGTCGCGGATCCCCGGCGGGCCGGCGAGCGCTTCCTGGGCCGATACCTGGTCACCACCACCTCCGGAACGACCGGCCACCGGGGCCTGTTCCTGCTCGACGACCGCGCGGCGGCGGTGGTCAGGGCCCTGTCGCTGCGGGCCGCCCGGCGAACCCTCACGCCCGTGGTGACGGCCCGGTTGCTCGCCCGCCGCATGCGGGCGGCGCACATCGTGGCCATCGGCGGCCATCTGGCCGCGTACACCGTCATCGTCCGCTCCCGCGCGGCCGGTCGGCTGCCCGCCCGGGGCAGCCGGGTGCTGTCGGTGCACAGCCCGCTGCCCGAGCTGGTGGACCAGCTGAACCAGTACCGCCCGGTGTTCCTGGCCGGCTACGCCACTGTGATCGCGCTGCTCGCCGGCGAGCAGCTGGCCGGTCGGCTGCGCATCGCCCCGGCCGCGGTGTCACTGCTGGCCGAGGGCGTCAGTGACCACGACCACCGCAGGATCCGCTCTGCCTTCGGGTCGCACCTGGTCGACACCTACGGCTGCAACGAGAGCCTCGCCCTGGCCTACGGCTGCCCGTCGGGATGGCTCCACGTCCACAGCGACTGGCTGATCCTGGAGCCCGTCGGCCCCGACCTCCGCCCCACCCCGCCGGGCCAGGAGTCCTTCACCGTGCTCCTGACCAGCTTGTGCCGATGGGCACAGCCGATCCTGCGCTACGACCTCGGCGACAGCGTTCTGCTGCGTCCTGACCCGTGCCCGTGCGGAGACCCGCTCCCCGCGATCAGAGTACGCGGCCGCGCGGCCGACGTGCTGTCTTTCCCACGCCGGGGCGGCGGCACCGTGCACATCGTGCCGATGGCCTTCGAGACCCTCCTGGAAAGCATCCCGGGCATCGACCTGTTCCAGATCGTCCAGACGGCGCCCACTTGCGTCCGCGTGCGGATCCTGTCCGCCGCCGCAGTCGATCGGGAGCGGCTGTGGACGGCGGTGCGAAAGGAGATGGTCGCCCTGCTCACCGCTCACGGCGCGGGCCAGGTGAGCGTCGAACGCGCCCACGAGCCACCCGAGCAGTCTGCGGGCGGCAAGTACCGGGTCGTCATTCCCTGGCCGTGACGCCCGGCGACGGGGCGTCCTCGCCAGGGACGCCCCGCATCGGAACGCCGTGGCGGGCCGCCAGCGCCAGCAACGCCACGCGCAGTGGTCCGGTGTCCAGGACGGTGTCCGGCTCGAACCAACGGGCCACGGCGGTTCCGCTCGCCATCCTCAGGGTGAAGCGCGCCAACTCGTCCGCCGCCTCGGGGCGGTCACGCAGCGCGAAGACGGAGCTCACCGAATCCCGGGCCCAGGTCACCAGCGCGTCGCGGTAGTGACGCACCTCGGCCACGGCCGCGGCACTGGCGTCCTGCCGCACCATGCCCAGCCCCAACAGCAGCTTCACACCACGCGGGTGGCGCTGGAAGGCGTCCCCGACCCCCATGAGAAAGGTGTCCAGACGCTGCGCGACGTCGGCGCCCGGCACCTCGGCCGGAGGCAGAGCCGCCAGTAGCGCGGTCCTGGCGCGCTCCAGCACGGCGACGTAGATCCCCTCCTTGCTGCCGAAGTGCCAGTAGATCGAGCTGACCGGCAGACCGCACGCGGCGGAGATCATCGAGATGGACGTGGCGGCGTAGCCGTGGCGCGACATCAGGTCGGTGGCGGTGTCGAGTATCGCGTCACGGGACCGCGCGCCGCGGTCCTGGGCCGGTGCCTCCGTCATACGGCGACTCTAGAGGAAGCACAGGCAGTACCCCGCGCAGGCAAGAAGCCGGTCGCTGAGCGGTCGGGCCTGTGGCCGGTCATTCCGCCCGCGTGCGTGAGGGATTCTTGGCATCTGCATCATGGGAGCAGGACCAGGACGCCGTTCGTCGCGGATTGGATACCGCTCGTCGACTGCGACGCCCCGCTCATCGACTGCGGCGCTCCTTGGTGATTGACGCTGAACAGGCGTGGTCGTGAAGCTCGAATGCCAACCATCCGTGCAGCAAGGAGGAAAGCATGGACGATTCACGTGATGTGACTGCCGTGACCCGGGCGCGGCTGGGTCGGCGGACCTTCCTCGGCGGAGTCGGCGCCGCCGCTCTTGGCGCCGCTGGCCTGGGAGGCATCAACCTGTTCACCGGCGCCGCCGTGAGTCCGGCGGTGGCCGCGACTGCGGTGCCGGAGGCGGACAGGGACCCGCTCAACCTGCTCCAGCGGATGCTGTCCTACGACACACAGAACCACGGCGAAGGCGCCAACACGCGCCCGCACGCGGAGATGCTCAAGGCGGTGTGGGAGAACGCCGGGGTGCCCGCACAGATCATCGACACTCCGCAGCCGAACAACGTGCACCTGATCGCGCGGATCCCCGGGACCAGCTCCGCCGCGCCGCTGCTGATGCTTGGCCATTCCGACGTGGTGCCGGTCGAACGGGAGAACTGGTCCGTCGATCCGTTCTCCGGCACGGTGCGGGGCGGGGAGGTGTATGGCCGCGGCGCCCTCGACATGAAGGGTGCGAACTCGGCGACGATCAGCGCTCTGCTGCGGCACATCTCCGAGGGGTCCCGGTTTGAGCGCGACATCATCGTGCTCACCGACTGCGACGAGGAGGCCGGTTCGTTCGGGTCGCGGTGGCTGGCGACCAACCACTGGGACAAGGTGGACGCCGGCATGGTCCTCACTGAGGGCGGCTGGTTCCTGGCGCAGAAGGACAAGACCACCCCGATGCTGATCACCGCCACCCGGCAGGACAAGGTCTACTTCAACCTGGACCTGACCGCCGACGGCACCGCCACGCACTCCTCCAAGCCCAACCCCGACGCCGCGATCGTGACGCTGTCCCGGGCGGTCGCTGAACTGGGCAGTTGGCTCGCGCCGGTGCACCTCACCGCGGTGACACGCGAGTACTTCGCGGCGCTGGCGAAGGCAACCGACGACGCGGAGTTCGCCCGCGCCATCAAGCTCATGCTCTCCGCGCGCAGCCAGAACGCACGGGAACGAGCCGCGCGCGTCGTGGTATCGAAGTCCTCCTACCCGTGGCTGCACCAGGCCCTGCTTCGGACCACGCATGCGTTCGTCATCGAGGACTCCGGCTACAAGGAGAACGTGATCCCGTCCTCGGCGCATGTCCGGATCAACTGCCGTGGCATCCCCGGCGGGCAGAAGCCCCGCGACTTCCTTGCCCAGGTCCGCGAGATGACGGCCCGCCGCGGCATCAAAGTGGCGCTCGCCGCCCCAGCCGGCAAGACCGAGGAGCAGTACCTCGACGAACTCGACAAGACCTGGGCGACGCCGCCGGCCGACATCGACACTCCACTGTTCCGCGCTCTGGCAGGCGCCGCCGGCGAGACCTACCCCGGCACGGTCTTCGCACCGGCCCTGTTCGAAGCAGGCACCAGCCTGGCGCCGTGGCGCGAGCGCGGCATCCCCGGATACGGCGTTTACCCGTACGTACTCGACAACGACCAGCTCATCACAATGCACGGAAACAACGAACGGATCTACGTCGAGGCGCTGCGGCAGGGGACCGCGTTCATGTACCGGATGTTCTCCCGCTTCCTCAGCTGACAGGTCGATACCCAGCAGGCATGCGCCTGCGATCGAAAGGGAAAGGACGCCGAGATTGCCGCACTGCGCAAGCAGGTCCGCCAGCTGGAGATGGAACGCGACATCCTGCGCCGGGCGGCCAAGTACTGCGCGGGAGAGACCAGTTGGTGAGCCGCTTCCTGTTCGCCGCCGACCACCGTGACGCCGTGCTGCGCACCGTCAGCCCCTGGCAGCGTGTGCAAGGGCCAACCTGTTTCGGGAGACAGCCCAGCCGGGAGTGGGTCAGCAGAGGGCAACCGCGTTGGCCGGGGAGCCCACGCCGCCGACGAGGTAAAGCGGTTTGACCACCACGAGGTACGTGTAGCCGCCCCCGTTCGCAGCGTGGGCGGACAGGATGTCGAGTTTCCACTGTTCTCCGATGGGCAGGCCGAGCAGGCCGATGAGGTCCTGGTGCAGCATCCCCGGCTCGTGGGGGCCGCCGAAGTGCGGGTCCGGTGGGGGTGGCATGGATTCGAGGGCGAAAGTGTCGGACGCGACGAGGGCGAGTCGATGGTCCCAGAACCACGCCGGCAGGTCGCGGGACTGCGCGAGGCCCGTGCAGCGGCGCGTCTTCCCGATCGCCTCGCGGCCGGCGGTGTCCAGTTCGGACAGGTACCACTCGGCCCAGCCGGTGCGCAGCAGGAGAAGATCCCCCTCGCGCAGGGCCACGCCCTGCCAGTCCAGGGTCTGCTCGATGAGGTCCAGCGGCAGCGGTTCGCCAGCGGCGTGGTCGATAGGCCTGCCCAGCGACTCTCGGTAACGCGCGAGGTCCACCAGCACACCGCGGCCGACGATGGGGTCCTCGGCCCACCGCTGCACCCCAAGCGCCGGGGTGCCGGGGTTGATCTCGTCGTCGGGAACGCCGTTGTAGAAGCCGCATTCGTGGTGCCGGCGGTGGCGCAGACCATCCACATGGGAGCTCGCCTGGAGCCAGAGGTGGTCGACGTAGTCGTCGCGCTGGTCGGCATGCGACGACGTGATCGTCTGCTTCGGCGGGGTCCGCCACACCACCGACGGGTCGAACGCGTCGAGCGGGTAGTCGAGGTTGATCACCGTGCCCTGACGAACCAGGCCGGCAGCCGACACCACGTGCGGGGCTTGTGCGAAATTCGCCATGCCGCGCTCGGGCGTCCGCGGGAACAGTCCCCAGCTGGAGCCGGCCGGTCCGTCGGCGCGGGCGCGCAGGTCATGGTGGCTCGGAAACGGCACGTCGTTCTCCTTTGCCTCGGTCATGCGAGCTCCCGGCCGCGTGTCTCGGGCAGGAACACGAGCGCTATCAGGAACAGACCGTAGGCGCTGGCTGCGAACACCGAGATCCCGGTCCCCAGGCCGTAGCTGCCAGCGAGGGCACCGACCGCCACCGGAGCCAGCGCGGCGACGCCGCGGCCGACGTTGTAGCAGAAGCCCTGCCCAGCGCCGCGCATCTCGCTCGGGAAGAGCTCCGCGAGAAACGGGCCGAAGCCGCTGATGATGCCGGAGCCGAAGAACCCCAGCGGGAAGCCGACGTAGATCACGACGCCCGACGGGATGTGCGCGTAAGCGTAGACCACGACCGTGACCGCGCTGAGCACCCCGAACACGGCGAACGTCGGCTTCCGGCCGAACCGGTCGTTGGCGAAGCCCGCGGAGACGTAACCGAGGAACGACCCGGCGATCACGAACACGAGGTAGCCGGCCGCGCCGACCGCGCTGAGCCCGCGGCTCTCCGAGAGGTAGGTGGGCAGCCACGTGAAGATCGCGTAGTACCCGCTCTGCATGCCGATCGAGAGCAGCGTCGCGAGAATGGTGAAGCGCAGGAACTTGCGCCGGAAGATGAGCCCGAGGCTGATCGGTGTCCTGGTTTTGCGGGTTCGGCGTGCCTCCAGCCACACGGGAGACTCGGGCACCTTGCGCAGGATGTAGATCACGATCGGTGCCGGGACCAGGCCGATCCAGAACATCATGCGCCAGCCGAGGCCGCCGAAGTTCGGCAGGATCAGCACCGACGCAAGCACCGCCAGCGCCCAGCCGAACGACCACGCGCCCTGGATGAACCCGGCGACCGCGCCGCGTTTCTTTGCGGGGATGACCTCCGAGATGAGCACCGCGCCGACGGCCCACTCGCCGCCGAAGCCGAGGCCCTCCACCGCGCGGTACACCAGCAACTCGGGATAGCTGCTCGCGATTCCGGACAGGGCCGTGAACAGCGAGTACACGAAGATGGCCGTCGCGAGGATGCGGACGCGGCCGAATCGGTCGGACAACGTGCCGGCGACGATGCCACCGAATGCCGAGAAGAGCAGTGTGACCGTGCCGATCAAGCCAGCCTGCTCGTGGTTCAGTCCGAACGCGACACTCACCGCGCCGAGTGCCAGCGTGTAGAGCATGTAGTCGCACCCGTCGAGCCCCCAGCCCGCGAACGTGGCCCAGAAGACCCGGAGTTGCGCACGGTCGAGGGTGAGCGGGGGAACCTTGGTCAGGACGGACGTCATGACCACTCCTTCCGAAACTTCGCTTCGTTGCGGGCCGGTGGAGCATCTACTCGGTGAAGCGCAGCACCAGGTCGGCCGCGCTTACCCCGTTCGGGTGTGCGATGAGCGGGTTGATCTCGAGCTCGGCGAGCCGGTCACCGAGGCCGGCCGCGAACCGCGAAAGGGACGCCACGGCGGTGGCCACGGCGTCCACGTCAGCCCCCGGCCTGCCGCGGTAGCCGCGCAGGAGCGGCGCCCCGCGCAGCCGGGCGAGCAGCTCCCGCACGTCGGGTTCCGACAGCGGGGCGAGCCCGGTGACCACGTCCTGGTAGATATCGGCCGTGACGCCGCCGAAGCCGACGGTCACGACGGGCGGGTAGCCGTCGGCGGCTCCCTCGACGCCGACGAGGAGCTCGATCCCCGGCGGCACCAGGCGCTGCACCAGGATTCCGTCGAGCATCGCATCGGGCCGGGCGGCGCGTACGGCGCCGACCGTGTCCTTGTAGGCCGCGGCGGCTTCGGCGGCGGGGACGCCGACCCGCACACCGCCCACGTCGGACTTGTGCGTGATGTCGGGGGACTGCGCCTTGAGCACCACCCGGCCGCCGAAGCGGACCGCCGCCTCGGCCGCTTCCTCCGCGCTCGTGACGAGCACCCCTTCGGGCCGCGGCACTCCCAGCGCGTCCAGCAGTGCGGCGCCCGCCGCCTCCGTGACCACGCCGGAGCCGACGAAGACTTCGGTCGCGTCGACCGCCGGCTCTGGCCGCACCGACGAACGGACGGCGTTGGCCCGGAACAGCCGGGCCAGCACGTGGGCCTTGCGCCCGATCGAGTCGTGCAGCGGAACGTGGTGGTCGCGCAGGATCTTCGTCGCTTCGGCGATCTGGTTGCCGTCGGCGAGCCACACCACGCCCAGCGGTTTCGGTGTGCCCTCCGCCGCGGCCACGAGGTGGCGGGCCACCCGCGCCGCGCGGGCGCCGGTCACGTTCGTCATGATCACTATGAGGACGTCGGTGCCCGGATCGTCGAGGATCGTCCGGCACACGTGGAAAACCGATCCGTCGTCCTGCGAGAACAGCTGCGCGGTCACGTCCACGGGATTGCTCGTGGAGCCGTACGCGGGGATGAACCGCTCGAGTTCACGGCGCGTATCCGCGGCCAGCTCGCCGGTCCGCAGCCCGGCCTCCTCCAGCCAGTCCGCCGCGATCCCGCCCGCGCCGCCCGAGCTCGTCACCACGGTCACCGCCGGCCCGCGCACGGGCTTGCCCGCGGCCAGCTCCACAACGGTGTCCAGCAGCTGGTCGATGTCGGTCACCCCGATCACGCCGTTGT
Organism: Streptomyces sp. NPDC003697; assembly: GCF_053587115.1. Lineage (NCBI taxonomy): Bacteria > Bacillati > Actinomycetota > Actinomycetes > Kitasatosporales > Streptomycetaceae > Streptomyces > Streptomyces sp. NPDC003697. The sequence continues at coordinate 19,051 of NZ_JBSFNN010000025.1, read as the reverse complement.
CCGCGGAGACCAGTTCGAACGCGGTGTCCGGCCCGATCATGGCGCCGGTGTGCGACGCGGCCGCGCGCCGCCCGGCGGCCGAGCGCCCGGAACGCAGCACCACCAGGTCCTTGCCCAGCTTCCGCGCCCGCGCGGTGAGCTGCTGCCACTGGGCACCCGGGGGGATCGCCTCCAGGTACATCGCGACGACCCGGACCTCGTCCTCTTCCAGGAATCCGGCGGCGAGGTCGGCGACGCCGAGGTCGGCCTGGTTGCCGCTGCTGGCCCACGCCGTGAGCCCGATGCCGCGTTCGCGCGCAAGCCCGAGGAACGAGCCGCCGATCGCGCCGCTCTGGCCGACGTAGGCGATGCCGCTCGACTCGCCGAGCCCGGCCTGGGCGGCTTCGCTGAACGTCGCGACGAGGCTGCTGGGCCGGTAGATCAGGCCCTGGCAGTTCGGCCCGAGCAGGCGCACACCACCAGCACGCGCCGCCCCGGCCAGCCGCTCCTGGACATCCAGACCCTCGGGGCCGAGCTCACCGAATCCCGACGAGAACACCACCGCCGTCCCGACGCCGGCGCGCACGCAGTCGTCGATCGCACCGGGCACCGCGGCCGCCGGCACCAGGATCAGCGCGAGGTCGACCGGCCCCGGTGCGGCGTCCAGCGAGGGGTAGCACGGCAGCCCGTCGAGCTCTGTGTACTTCGCGTTGACGGGCAGCACGCGGCCCGCGTAGCCGAAGTCCCGCAGGTTCGCCAGCGCCTGGGTCGAGATGCTGCCAGGCCGGGCGGACGCGCCGACGATCGCGACCGAGCGCGGGTGCAGCAGGCGCTGCGCCCAGTGAGTGCCGGAGTCAACGGGCATGAATGGGTCCTTTCGGGCCGGTCAGGGGACCAGCCAGCCGAGCACAGGGGTGGATTGCAGGTAGACGAGCACGGAAAGCACGACGATCATCACGACCGTCCAGCCGATGGTCCGGCGGAAGAGCACGCCTTCTTTGCCACCGAGGCCGACGGCGACGGCGGCGATCGCGAGGTTCTGCAGCGACACGGCCTTGCCGACCACCCCGCCGCTGCTGTTGGCGGAGGTGAGCAGCACGTCGGACAGGCCCGCGTGGTGGGCGGTCGTGTACTGCAGCAGGCCGAACAGCGCGTTGCTGGAGGTGTCGGACCCGGTCAGTACGGTGCCGATCCAGCCGATCACCGGCGACACCAGCGGGAACACCGCGCCGGCGCCGGCGAGCCAGACGCCGAGTGTGGTGGTCTGGCCGGACAGATTCATCACGTAGCTCAGCGCGATGACGCAGCACACCGTGAAGATCGCCCAGCGCAGCTGCCACAGGTTGGCGAGCCACACGCGGGCCGCGCGGCCGAGCCCGACGCGCAGCACCGGCAGGCTCAGCAGCCCGGCGATGAGCACGAGCGAACCGGGCGCCCCGACCCACGCGAAGCGGATCTTCGCGATGGTCAGCGGTTCCCCGTCGGAGTTGCTCACGTCGACACCGGGCCAGTGGACCTTGGTCGTGAGCGAGGCGATCAGGTCCGACACTCCGGGCAGGTTCGCGATGACGACCACAGCGACGATCAACAGGTATGGCGCGAGCGCGGCGAGCACGGGTGGCTGTTTCTCGTCCACAGTGGACGATTCGGCCGACGGGGTGGCGAAGTCGACGCCCCCGCCCGCGGTCACCAGCGTGCGCTGCCGCACCGCCGTGGCGGAGACGCGGCTGGCGCGCGCCACGAGGATCGTCACCACACCGGACACCACGGCCGCGACCGTGTCGACCAGCGCCGGCGTCAGGAACACCGACGCGGCGCACTGGACCGCGGCGAACGAGACGCCGGCCGCGAGAGCGACGCCCCACCGCTGCTTGAGCCCGGTTTTCCCGTCGATTACGAGCACGAGGACGAGCGGGATGAACAGCGCCAGCAACGGCGTCTGCCGGCCGATCATCACTGCCAGGTCGTGCACCGGGAGCCCGGTCTGCGTAGCCAGCACGTCGATGGGCTGGCCCAGCGCGCCGAACGCGACCGGTGATGTGTCGGCGATCAGGCACGCGGCGGCGGCCTTGATCGGCGACAGTCCCAGCGCCATGAGAATCACCGCGCAGATTGCCACCGGGGCGCCGCCACCGGCCAGGCCCTCCAGCGCCGCGCCGAAGCAGAAGGCGACCAGGATCGTCTGCACGCGGCGGTCGTCGCTGACGCGCGTGAACGCCGTGCATAGTGCGGATGAGTGCCCGCGCAGCTCCGTGACCTTGTGCAGCCAGATCGCGTTGATCGCGACCCACAGGATCGGGAAGATTCCGTAGACGACACCTTCCGCGGCGCCGGAGAACGCGATGGAGGCCGGGAGCCGGAACGTCGCGATGCCGACGAGCAGCGCCGCCACGAGAGAGGCCGGCGCGGCGATGCGGGCCGGCGTCTTGAACACGCCGAGCAGCACGATCAGGAGCAGCAGGGGAATCGCCGCCAGGAGGGCGGAGAGGGGCAACGAGTCGCCGACCGGAGCAAGGATCTGTGTGAACAACGTTGTTCTCCAGTGGGGTCCGGGGATTGGGCCGGTGCGGTCACCGGCCCTCGAAAACCGCTTTTCTCTTCTCCTGGAAGGCGGTCAGGGCCTCCGCGGAGTCGCGAGTGGACTGGATCACGGCCTGGTGGGACGAGATGAGGTCCAGTGCGGTCCGCAGGTCGGTGCGGCTGCTCTGGTAGGTCGCGCGCTTGATGGTGCGCAGGGCGATCGGGGGCCCGGCCGCAAGCTTCGCGGCAAACTCCCGGGTCCGGTCCGCGAACTCGTCGTCGGGGTAGACGTGGTTGACCAGGCCTATGCGTTCCGCCTCGTCGGCGGCCACCCAGTCGCCGGTCCACAGCAGTTCCAGCGCGCGGGACATCCCGACGAGCCGGGGGAGCAGGTAGCACCCGCCGTCGCCGGGCACGAGCCCGACGCGGACGTAGCCCTCGGAGAACCGTGCCGACACCGATGCGACGCGAATGTCCGCCATGAGCGCGAAGTCCATGCCGGCGCCCACCGCGACCCCGTCGACCGCGGCGATCACGGGCTTGTCGAAGTCCTCGAGTGCGTAGGCGATCCGGTGCACGCGATCCGTGAGCAGCGTCTTGTCCGTGAGCGGGGTGCGTGTCTCGTCGTCGAACACGCCGAGGTCCACCCCGGAGCAGAACGCGCCGCCGGCCCCGGTGACGACGAGCACGCGGATCGCGTCGTCGGTGCGTGCGTCCTGGATGATGCGCACCCACTGCTCGAGCATGTCGAGCGTGAACGCGTTCTTGCGCTCGGGCCGGTTCAGCAGGATGGTCCCGACGCCGTCGGTGACCTCGAATTCCAGATCCGCCATCTCAGTTCTCCGCCGTCTGGTAGCGCTTGAGCTCCTGCCGGGCGACGGTGCGGATGTGCACCTCGTCCGGGCCGTCGACGATGCGCAGGGTGCGCGCCCGGCTCCAGATCTCGGCCAGCGGCAGGTCGTCGGTCACGCCGGCACCGCCGTGGATCTGGATCGCCCGGTCGAGTACGCTGAGCGCCGCGCGTGGCGCGATCACCTTGATGGCGGCAATGTCGGAGCGCGCGTTGCGCACGCCCACCTCGTCGATCAGCCAGGCCGTGCGCAGCACCAGCAGCCGCGCCTGCTCGATCTCCATCCGCGACTCGGCGATCTGCTGGCGGACGACACCCTGGTCGGCCAGCGGGCCACCGAAGGCCGTACGCGACAGGGCGCGTTTGCAGGCGAGCTCGAGGGCCCGTTCGGCCATGCCGACGGCGCGCATGCAGTGGTGGATCCGCCCGGGGCCGAGCCGCGCCTGCGCGATCGCGAACCCGTGGCCCTGCTCGCCAAGCAGATTGCCTACCGGCACGCGGACGTCGGTGTAGCTGATCTCGGCGTGGCCCTGCTGGTCGCGGAACCCGAACACCGGCAGCACGCGCTCGACCTTCACACCCGGCGTGTCGATGGGCACGAGGACCATCGAGTGCTGGCGGTGCTTCGGCGCGCCGGGGTCGCTCTTGCCCAGCACGATCAGGAGCCGGCAGCGCGGGTCGGCGGCGCCGGTGGTGAACCACTTGCGGCCGTTGATCACGTACTCGTCGCCGTCGCGCACGATCGAGGTGGAGATGTTGGTGGCGTCGGAGGAGGCCACGTCCGGTTCGGTCATCGAGAACCCAGAGCGGATGGTGCCGTCCAGCAACGGTTGCAACCAGCCCTCGCGCTGCTCGGTGTTGGCGAACAGATGCAGCAGCTCCATGTTGCCGCTGTCGGGGGACAGGCAGTTCATGGCGGCCGGTGCGATGAACGGCGAGCGGCCCGTCTCCTCCGCGAGCACGGCGTAGTCCACATTGGTCAGATGGGACTCGTCGGGCAGGAAGAGGTTCCACAGCCCGCGTTCACGCGCGGCCGCGATGAGGTCTTCCAGGACTGGTGGCACGTCGTTGGTGCGGCCGGATGCGATCAGGTCCTCGCGCTGCTGCGCGTACACCGGTTCGGCGGGGTAGACGAGGTCCGTCATGAACGAACGGACTTGGGCCAGGCGTTCAGTCGCCTCCGGGGAAAGGGAAAAATCCATTCGGTGCTCCCGGTTCGGGGTCGGTTCGGTCAGCCCGCGTGGGCCAGTGCCGCCAGCGCTTCGGCCAGCTGCCACTCGACCTGCGCGTCGAGCGCGGCCACGTCCAGCTCCTTGTCGCCCATCGCGCCGGCGACGAAGCGAGCGCGGGTGGTGGTGTTGATGCACGACAGGCGCCAGTACGAGAACGCGACGTAGTACGGCAGGTCGGAGACGTCGACGGGGGACCGGGCGGAGTAGGCGTTCACCAGGTCGGCGTGGCCGGGGAAGCCGCCGGCGAGCGTCGCGGGCGGCGAGATCCACTTGCCGGGGTTGTCCGGCAGCGCCCACCACACGAGCAGCCAGCCCAGGTCGGCGAGCGGGTCGCCGACGGAGGTGAGCTCCCAGTCGAGCACTGTGGCCACGTCGCCGTCCGGGGAGAGCAGCACGTTCTCGGCCTTGTAGTCGCCGTGCAGCAGGGAGTTCCCCTGCGGCTCGGGGATGCGGGCCGTGAGCCGGTCGGCGACGGTCCGCAGGGGGCTGCCGGCGGGGAGGCCGAGCGCGTCGAACTGCCGCTGCCAGCGGCGCAGCTGGCGTTCGACGTAGCCGCGGTCCCGGCGCAGATCGCCCAGGCCGATCTCGGTGACGTCCAGGGCGTGCAGCTGGGCGAGGACTTCCGGCAGACGCCGGCCGATATTTCGCTTGACCTCGGGCGAGAGCGCCGCGGCCGTGTCCGGGCTCAACGTCTGCCCGGGGACGAAGTCCATCAGGAAAAACGGCGCGCCAATCACGTCCGGGTCGGTGCACTCCGCGACCGGCCTCGGCACCGGTACCGCCGTGGCGCTCAGCGCGGAGAGGATGCGCCGCTCCCGCAAGACGTCGTGGGCACCGGATTCCAGCGCGCCCAGCGGGGGCCGGCGCAGGACGTACTGCGCGCCGACGGCGTCGCGCACCGAGAACGTGAGGTTGGACCGGCCCGCGGAGATCGTCGTCACCGTGATCGGCGGTTCGACGGCGCTGCCCTGCCCGGCCAGCCACGCCGTGAGCGCCGGTACGTCGACGCCCGGCGGCTCCTGGTTCGGCTGGTTCGGCGACCTTGACGTCACCCTCGACCTCCTGACCAACGGAGTAAAATCGGGACAGTGTCCCGAACTTGTGAGGGATCCTGGCCTCGGCGAGCGCGGGTTGTCAAGGGGGCTGGTGGCTCGTCACGCAGCCTTGGCCGGGTAATCGGTCCATGAGCGGATCGGTGAGTCGGGCGCGAAAGCCGTCTTCGGTGCGGCGCGGGCATTGCGCCGGCCGACGTAGGCGGCAATGGCCGCGTTCTGCTCGTCGTGGCTGCGATGGTCGGTGCCGTTGAGTGCGAAGTAGCGCAGGGCCGCGAACTCGGCCTCGATCCAGTTCAGCCAGGAGCCGTAGGTCGGCAGGAAGACCGGTTCCATGTCGTTGTCGGCCGCCCAGGCGCGGCCCTTGGCGTGCTTGTGCGGGGGTTGTCCAGCACCACATACAGCTTCTGGTTCAGCGGCCCGAACTCGTCGACGCATATCACCCGCCTGTCGGCGGGCGGGGTGTCGTACAGCGCCAGGATGGGATGCGGTGCATCTTGGCGAGGAACTCCGGGTCGGTGGACACCTTCCACGTGGTGGTGGTCTTCCAGGAGACCTTGCCGGCGCGCAGGATCCGGCGCAGGGTCTCCCGGCTGATGGCCGCGGTCACCTTCTGTTTGATGAGATGGTCGGTGAGCTTGCTCAGGCTCCAGGTGGAGAAGGCAGTGATCTTCCAGTCGGCGGGGGACGTCCGGGCGATCAGGCAGATGTGCTCACGCACCTGGTCACTGATCGTCTTGGGGCGTCCCCCCTCCATTTCGGGTCCAGCGCGTCGAACCCCCGCTCATTGAAGGCGTGGATCACATCGCGGACGTACTCCTCGCCGACCTGCATCAGCGTGGTGATGTCCTTGACCGTCCGACCCTGCGCGGACATCAGCACCACGATCGCCCGGCGGAGTTTCACCGGGTCCTTCGCACTCCGGCTGATCCGCCGCAACTTCCGGCCTTCCTCCATGGCCACCGGCCGGACGAACACACTCGGTCAACGTCCCACGACCACCTCCGAGATCAGGTCTTGGAGACAGTCTGCTGGCCAACGAGCAGCGCATCGATTACCAGGCCAAGGTTGCGTGACGAGCCACTAGGTACAGTGGCTCAGAGGGGAGACAGGTGACTGGTGCACGGGGACAAAACATGAGCGGGCAGGGTGTGGCCGTCGAGGCGGAGCCGCGGTTCCGCTCGCTCGGGATGACCGGACGGGTGTTCGCGGTGCTCGACGCCGTCATCGCGCGGCAGGACGGCGACACCGGCGTGCGGGAGCTCGCGGCGCACCTGGATGTCAGCCGGAGTGCGGTACACCGGATCCTGCAGACGCTGGGCGACCTGCGCGTCGTGCGCGGGCAGCCGAATGGCCGGTATGACCCCGGGCCGCGGCTGCTGGCGTGGGCGAAGTTCCTCGGCGAGCGCAATGTGCTGCTCACCCGCGGCCACGACGAGCTCGTGGCGCTCGAGCGCGAGGCCGGCGAGACGGCGATGCTGCTGACCTACACGGCGGGGGAAGAGTCCGCCAGCATCGTGAGCGCGGTCGAATGCGGCAAGCCGGTGCGCTACACCGTCCGCATCGGATCGAAGTCGCCGTTGCACGCGGGTTCGGCGGGAAAGGCGATCCTCGCGAACCTTCCGGGCAGTTTTCTGGCCACTTTGGAGCGTCCGGCGTTGACGGGTTCGACGATCGGCGATCTCGACCTGCTGCGCACCGAGCTCAAACAGGTGCGCGAGCGGGGTTTCGCGACGAGCATCGCCGAGCGCATCCCCGAAGCCGCTGGAGCCGCCGCCGCCTACTTCCGCGACGGCGAACCCGCCGGCGCCATCAACGTCACCGTCCCCCGGCACCGCCTGTCCGATGAGGACGAGCTGCGGCGGCTCGGTGAACTCGTCAAAGCCGCGGCCAACCGGCTGACCGCTGCCCTCGCTGTCCCGTCTGCCCAGGTTTCGCGTACACCGGCGGTGGGCGCCACAGAGCCGTCAGGTGTGTCGGCCGAACGCCGCTCCATCGTCCGCGTCGCCGCGGCATTGGACGCCCTCGCGCGCTCGTCCGCCGACGGCCTTTCCGTCGACGATCTCACCATGGGCATCTCCAGCGGCCGCGCCACCGCCGCCCGCCTGCTCGGCGCCCTCGCCGGCCTCGGCCTTGCCCGCCCGCTCGCCCCCGACCGCTACGAAGCCGGAGCGGAACTGCTTGTCTGGGCCGCCCGCCTCGGCCGCGGCACCGGCATCGGCCCTGTCGCGGCCGACCTCCTCGCCGAACTCGTCCGCGACATCGACGAAAGCGCCTACCTGGCCCAGTACGATCCTGCCGCCGAAGGCGTCGTGTTCGAAGCCGGCCGCACCAGCGACAAACCCATCCAGTACGTCATCCCGCTCGGTTCCACCGCCCCCCTCCACGCCGGCGCGGCCGGCAAAGCGGTCCTCGCCTGGAGCGGCCCGGAGTCGCTCGGCGCGCAGCACTTCGAGCGCTTCTCACCCACGACCATTGTGGACCGTGCCGCGCTCCAGGCCGACCTCGCCCTCATCCGTGAACGCGGCTACGCGGTCAGCACCGGCGAACGCATCCCGGAAGCCTCCGGCATCGCGGCGCCGTTCTTCACCGACGGCGCGGTGGCGGGCGCCATCACGATCACCATCCCGCGCTACCGCTTCGACCCAGCGCGCACGGAGGAATACGCGGCCCGCGCCGTGGCCACGGCCACCGAACTCACTCGCTTGCTGACCGCGGGGACGTTGTTCACCTGAGCGCCGGTTCGAGGCGCTGGAGGCGATCGACCCGGGATGGTGCCCTCATCGACGAACTCGGACACATGGAACTCGACCGGCACGGCGCCGAACTGCTCTTCCAGGCCCTGACCGAGCGAGAGGAGAAGAACAGCGTCGCCATCGCCTCCAACGAGTCCTTCAGCGGGTGGACCAAGACCTTCCACCGACCCCCGCCTCTGCGCTGCCATCGTCGACCGCCTGACCTTCAACGGCACCATCATCGAGACCGGCACCGACTCCTACCGCCTCGTCAGCACCCGAGCCCGAGCCGAAGAACCCTCCAAAGCCGGCTGAACTGCGCACGTCCCCCATGCTGGCCAGTGCTGCCCGCCCGTTTACCGGCCGTGCGGCACACTCCACTGCATGGTGAGTTTGCACATCATCACGTCAGATGACTGGCCATTGTGGCGGGAGATCCGCGTTGCCGCCCTGACTGATGCGCCGCACGCGTTCAAAGCCCGCCTCGCCGACTGGCACAGGGGTGGCCAGGAGCAGTGGCGTGCTCGTCTGGCCATCCCCGGGTCCTACAACGTCGTCGCGTTGCGGGAACGCCAGCCTGTCGGCATGATCAGGGGCATCCCCGGGGACAGCGAGACGAGCGAACTCAGGTCGCTATGGGTCAGTCCCGAAGCTCGAGGCGACGGCGTCGGAGACCAGTTGATCCAAGCAGTCACAACGTGGGCCCTGCGATCGGGCTCCACAACACTGAAACTCGCGGTGATCCCAGGAAACGAGTCCGCCACCGCCCTCTACCGACGCCACGGGTTCATCACCACCGAAGAACTTGGGGATCTGTTGCCCGACGGAGTGACCAGGGAGCAGGTGATGGCCAAGAGGCTTCGCTGACCCACAATGCCGTCACTTCTCGTGAACATTCCTGGCTGTGCTGATCACCAACTGACGTCGAAGCTCATGGACAAGTGCTGTCGCTACAAGGGTTCTGACCCAACTTTTGTGGAGCTGTGACGCTCGGTGCTGCTGAAGGCTGCTGTGCATGGTGATGTGCCACCACGACCGACAGGGGTGTCGGTGGGACGGCTGATAATGCCGGTCATGGCAGACCGCAGTCCGGTCCTCCGGATCATCACCTCGGCAGCGCGGGAGTCCCTGAAGCCGCTCGGCCTGGCCCAGCGCGGGCAGTCGCGGCTGTGGATTGATGATCACGAGTGATGGCTCGGGGTTGTGGAATTCACTCCGCCACGGACCGCCGGCAGCGGTCTGTACGTCGGTGCGATGTGGCTGTGGCACGACGTGGACCACCTGGCCTTCCATGTGAACGCAGTCCGGACCGGCCCCGAGCCGCATCCCCGATCGAACCGAGGAGGAGCAGGTGCAGCTGCGCAACGTGTCACCGGACGACGTCGATGCCTATATTCGGATGCGGTGCGACCCCGTGATGATGGCTGACCTGGGTGGGCCTCTACCGCGCGAGGGGATGGCGGACAAGGTACGTCGGGATGCCCGTCAGGCAGCAGACGACCTTGCCTGGTTCAAGATAATCGTTCCCGACGCGATCAGCCCGGACGTAGTGGCGGGGACGGTGACTATCTGGTCCCACGACACCAGCGACGGGCCGATCTCCGAGATCGGTTGGATGGTTCTTCCTGAATTCCAAGGCCAGGGCCTCGGTAAACGCGCCGTCCGCGCCCTTCTGGAACAGGCCAGAGACCAGGACCGTTGGGGCCTGGTGCACGCCTTTCCGGCGACGAACAATGCGGCTTCGAACGGCATCTGCCGTTCCATCGGGTTTCGCCTCCTCTGCCAGGTCGAGACGGCCTTCGCAGGGCGGGTCTTCGCGACCAACCACTGGGTCATCGACCCAGGGAAGGACTTGCGTTGACGCCAGCGATCCGCCGGTCCTGTTCGGTGTCCGGTTCAGCCGACTGAGGTCTGCTCGGCCAGGGCTTTGGTGTGGGTGAGACGGTAGGACTCGGTGCCGGTCTGGATGATCGCGCCGTTGAGGGTGAGACGGACTCATGCCGGAGCAAGCTGGGCCTGGATCCTGTGCCGCTCGCGATCAGCTGAATGGACCCGCTCGTTGAGCAACAGAGCTGAGGTCAGGCCAGCAGGACTCGCTTCCGCAGCAGGTCGAAGCCACAGGTCCGCGCCAACGCGGCCGCCTCCGGCGTCCACTGTCGGACGCCCTGCTCACGGCCGCCGAGCAGGCCCTCGGCGACGTCCCCGTCACCGTACCCACCCTCGTCCCAGCCGCCCGGACCGGCATCAAGCACCGTGACCGCTGACCGGGCGGCGGCTGCCCGGCCGACGACCCCACATCCGGACGGAGAAGGACTCAGCCACGGCCGGCAAGACGCCCCAGGTTCCCGTGAAGTGCCGGCGGTGGTGTTCCTGCTCAATCCCCCAAGTCCGCGGTGCGCCGCGATTCCGTGGTACTACGACGGCGGCGGGGCCGCTGCGGCCTGTCGCTCCCGTACCGGCACAGCGCTTCCACGCCTGCCGGCCCCACCTCTCGCTGCCGACTGCCGCCAACCACGCCTCGGCGTGGACCGCGGTCTCGCCGTCCTCGGGCGCGAGACCGAGCCGGTCGAGGAGAACGGCCAGGTCGTTGCAGGCATCGGGACGGGTGCCGTACGAGCCCGGGCACTCCAGCGCTCGGCGGGTGGCGTCGGCCCGGTACGAGGCGTCCACCCCCCTGTTGCCGAGCACCGTCCGCCGACCCGCGACGAACCGGTCGCCCGCACGGTCATGCCGTTCTCCGGCCCGTAGTGCGGGAACGGCTCACCGGCGAACGCGGGACCGGCCGGACCCGGCTGCCGGGACGGTCGGTCAACCGTCTTCGTTCGTCCTGCGCGCCGTGTGTTGTTTCTGCCCTTCGTCACGGGCCTGCTGGAAGGCTTCCGAGACGGTCTGTGCGGCGCCGGACAGTGCTCCCTTGGTCTTGCCGCGGGCTCCGGACTCCATCATCTTGCCGGGAAGCTCGGTCAGTCCGGCCGGCTTGCGTGGGCCTGCTTCGAGATCGAGGCGGTTGCAGGCCTCGGCGAAGCGCAGGTAGGTGTCGACGCTGGCGACAACGACCCGTACGTCGATCTTCAGGATTTCGATGCCCACCAGGGAGACGCGAACGAAGGCATCGATCACCAGGCCCCGGTCGAGAACGAGCTCGAGGACGTCGTAGAGGCCGCTGGAGCCTCCGCCGCCCCCCTGCGTCGTCACGGTCATGATGATCAGCCCCTTAACTCTCTGCGTGCCCGTGCCGTCTCCCCGCGCTCCTCGCGGCTGATCGCGTCCCCTCAGACCGGGGGCACCATCACCGGTGCGGGTAGCCACGCCCACCCGTTGCCAAACGGTCGACTCCCTGCGCCTGCCCCGCGGCTCCGTCTCCGTAACAAGCCGGACCGGCAGGGCGCGGGCGCCAGCGGGGCGAGCGGACGGGCGCGCCCGGGCGCGGTGACCTGCTGGCGGGCGACCGGCAGTCCTGATGCATGAGATCACGTGGGTGCGCTTGGGGACGTCGGAGATGTCTGGTGGCCTGCTGCGCACTTTTACGAACACCAGCGGCGGGTGGTGCCGCGCTGATGACGCGGCCACGGACGGTGGTGTCCTCCTGTCCGGTACCGCCCCGGCCAGGCGGGCCGTCTCGCTCCGGCGCCGGTCCGAGCCGCAAGCCGGCACAGTCTGTCCGGCGCGAGGCTCACGTATTCGTCCCGGCTGCGGCCGGTGAGATGCCAGACGGCACCCACTCCTTCGTCCGCGCCGGGGGGAACCCGGCGCTCGCTGCGTGCCTGACCACGGCAGAGGCTTTGTCCGCGTACGCCGCTGAGCACCCCGGGCCCGAGGCGGCGCAGTGGGCCTTTGTCGCGCAGGAGCGGGTCGGCGAGTGCACGTACCGGATTGACGAGGGCACCGGACAGGACGAGCTCCAAGGGCTGGCCGACGCTGCCCGGGGCGAGCTCGCCGCGCTGACGCTGGGCCTGCTTGACGAGGCCGGTCCCATGACGGCCGAGCGGCTGGCGGCGCTGGACGCGGACACGCTCGCGCTCCTCACCTGGTACGCGGCGCCGTGGCCGGTTCGCCGGCTGTGGCCTCCCGAGACAGATGCGCACGGGGTGGCGCTCCGGCCGCGGATCGTGAACCTGTTCCGCGGACCGGGCGGCTGGAGCGAGGGGATCGGCCGTGTGCTGGGGGTGGACGTCGACATGATCGGCGTCGACCTGGACCCTGGCGCGGCCGCTACCGGGAATGCCCCCGGACACGTGTGCATGGTCGCCGACGTCGCCGCCCTGTATCCCGAACACCCAGCACTGCAGTGGGTCGTCGGTGTGATCCTCTCCCCGCCGTGCCAGGCAATCAGTCCCGCAGGGGCGCCGCCGGGGGCACGAGGTCGCGGCGATCGAGCTGGTCTGCGCGGTGATCCGAACCGTGGGAGGCGTGGCCGGCTACCTGCAGACCGTGCACGCCGACCGGTCCGATGCCGGGTAGCCCCGCGCTCGGGCGAGACGTGGCCCGAGGTCCGAGCCCAGCTCGCCGGTCTCGAGGACGAGCGGGCCGGGCTGATGGCCGGGGCGGCGATCTGGCCGCTGGCCATGCTGTGCAGCAACGGATCGGTCGAGTGGGTCGCCGTCGAGCAGTCCAGCGCCCTTCCGGCGAGATCGAGGAAGCGATCTTCTTCGAGTTCGAGCAGGCCGGATGGCGCACCACGGAGGCCATGACCCTGGACTCCGTGGAGCACGGGTGGCCCTCGCACCGCAAGCGGCGCTTCCTGACCGCCTACCGCAACCAGACGCCTGTCATCAGCGTTCAGCCCGAAAGGTACCCCGTACGAGGCGAGCTCGACGAAGTGTGCTCTCTCGCTTCGGCGGCCTCCGCTGGCGGACGCGATCCCCGGTACGCCGGAGGCTCGGCTCACGACGTCATCGCCGGCAGCCCGGGCAACACCTTCTCGAGCGTGACGGGGAAGTTTCGTATGCGGACCCCGGTGGCGTTGAACACGGCGTTCGCGACCGCGGCACCGGCCCCGCAGATGCCCACCTCGCCGGCGCCCTTGGCGCCGAGGGCGTTGGCCTTGCCGTCGTACCCGTCGAGGACGACGGCGTCGACGTCGGGGATGTCGGCGTGGACCGGCACCAGGTACTGCGCGAGATCCCGGTTGACGAAGGCGCCGGATCGCAGGTCGACAACGGCCTCTTCCTCGAGGGCCGCGCTGGCCCCCCAGATCATGCCGCCGATCAGCTGCGAGCGGGCCGTCTTCGAGTTGAGCACGCGCCCCACCGAGAACACACCGAGCATCCGCCGCAGACGGATCTCGGCGGTGTCCGCGTCAACCCCCACCTCAGCGAAATGGGCCCCGTAGCTGTGAATCGAGTAGGCCGCGTAGTTCGGCTCATCGGCCATCAAGCGGGTCTCGCCCTCCGCCTCCATCCCTTCGGGATGGTTGCGTGCGACGATCTCGCTCATCACCTCCACCGCGCTGCCGATACGCACGTTGCCGTCGAAGAGCACGGCGTCCGCCGGGTCCAGGCCGTGCAGCGGCGAGCGCGCGTCGCCGCACGCCGTGACCAGCAGCCTCTCGCGCAGGGTCGTACATGCCCGATGCACCGCGGCGCTCGAGTTGGCGGCGCCCCAGGAGCCACCAGACCCCCAGCTGGTGGGAAGCTCGGAACGTCCGAGCTCGGTCCGCACCCGCTCGGGTGACAGCCCGAGCCCCTCGGCCGCGACCTGCGTCAGGATGGTGTAGGTACCGGTGCCGATATCGGTCATGTCCGACTGGACCAACGCGGTGCCGTCCGCCTCCAACCGCACCCGCACCGTGGCCCGCCCCTGCAAGTGCCTGCGTATGGCGGCGGCCATGCCGTAGCCGACCAGCCACCGTCCCTCGCGCACACTCGCCGGGGTGGCGGGACGGTGCTCCCAGCCGAACCTGCGCGCGCCTTCTCGCAGACAGTCGACCAGGTGCCGGTCGCTGTACGGCACGCCCAGCTCGGGGTCGGCCGTGGGCTCGTTACGGATCCGCAGCTCGACCGGGTCCATCCCGAGCGCAACGGCCAGCTCGTCCATCGCCGACTCCACCGCCAGCATGCCCGGCGCCTCGCCAGGCGCGCGGACGTCCGCCCCGCGGGGCAGATCGAGCGCCGTCAGCCGGTGGCTCGTCAACCGGTGGGGGGCCGCGTAGAGGCTGCGGGTCGCGGCGGCGGTCTGCTCGGTGAACTCCACGTCGGGGTTGGTGTGCATGGTGACGTCATGGGCGATCGCCGCCAGCCGTCCGTCGCGCCCCGCTCCCAACCGCACCCGCTGGCTCGATGTGGGGCGCACACCGACGAGCTGGAAGATCTGCTGCCGGGTCAACGCGACCTTGACCGGTTGGCGCAACGCGCGGGCGGCGAGCGCTGCCAGGATCGTCTCGGAATGAATGCCCAGCTTGGAGCCGAAGCCCCCGCCGACGAAAGGAGTGATGACGCGGGTGCGCGCCGGATCGACCTGGAGGGTGCCGGCGATCGAGGCCCGCGCCGCATCGACGATCTGGCAGCTGACGTAGACGACCAGGTCCTCGCCACGCGGTTCCACCAGGCAGGCGTGCGGCTCCATCGGCATCGAGAGCTCGTACGGCGTCGTGTAGCGCTGGTCGATTCTCACGGCAGCGTCACGGAATCCGTCATCGAAATTCCCCACCGCCGTGTCGGTGGGGAATCCACCGTCGGCTTCCTTCGGAGCGTATGCCTCTCCTTCGTACGCGGCGAAGTCGAAGCGTCCCGGCCCGGCGGCGTACTCCACGTCGACGAGTTCGGCCGCCGCCCGGGCCTGCTCGAAGGTCGCGGCCACGACGAGTGCCACCGGCTCGCCGTAGTGGTGAACGTCGGGGCTGGTCAGCACAGGCTGGGGGCGCCAGTATTCGAGCGGAGCGAACTCGTCGCGGACGCCCTGTGCCGGGGCGTTGTGGTGGGTCATCACCAGGCGCACGCCGGGCGCCTGTTCGGCGCTCTCGGTGTCGATCCGGGTGATGCGGCCTTTGCCGATCGTCGCGCCGACGATGAACCCGTAGAGCGGTTGGCCGGCCTCCCAGTGCTCGTAGGCGTAGGCGGCCCGGCCGGTGACCTTCATCGGGCCGTCGACGCGGTTCCATGCCTGCCCGATCATCATGCCTCCTCAGCTCGACTGGGCCGCTTGCGCCAGCGTGCGGCACAGCGTGCGCTTGGCGAGCTCGATCTTGAAGTCGTTGTGCCCCCGTCCCGCGGCGTCGTGCATCGCGGCATCGGCGGCGGCCCGATACGTCGCCATGGTGGCGGGGCGGCCGGCCAACGCGGCCTCCGCCTCGACGGAGCGCCACGGCTTGTGCGCCACAGCGCCGAACGCCACCCGCGCCTCACTGATCGCTCCCTGATCGGCTGAGACGACAGCCGCCACGGAGACCAGCGCGAACTCGTAGGACGCCCGGTCGCGCACCTTGCGGTAGAGCTGCCGGCCCGGCGGGGGCGGGGGCAGGACCACGCCCGTGATCATCTCGCCGGGCCGCAGCACGGTCTCGATGTGCGGCGTATCGCCCGGCAGCCGGTAGAAGTCCGTGATGACGACGCCGCGTACCGTCTCGTCGGCGTCGAGCAGTTCGATCTCCGCGTCCAGCGCGGTCATCGCGACGGCCATGTCCGAGGGGTGGGTAGCGATGCAGGAGTCGCTCGCGCCGAGGATCGCGTGGATCCGGTTGAACCCGCCGAGCGCCGAGCAACCGGATCCCGGATCCCGCTTGTTGCAGCCCGCCGCAGTGTCGTAGAAGTAGGGGCAACGCGTGCGCTGCAGCAGATTCCCCGCAGTGGACGCCTTGTTGCGCAGCTGGCCCGAGGCGCCGGCCACGAGCGCCTCCGACAACATCGGATAGCGGATGCGTACCCGGGTGTCGGCGGCCACGTCGGAATTGGCCGCCTGGGCGCCGATGCGCAGTCCGCCGTCCGGGAGTTCCTCGATGTCCCGGAGCGGAAGCCGGCTGATGTCGACCAGATGGCTCGGCGTCTCGATGTCGAGCTTCATGAGGTCGAGCAGGTTGGTGCCGCCGCTGATGAACTTCGCGCCTGTTCTGGACGCCCCCGCGACGGCGGCCCGGGCGTCCGTCGCTCGCTCGTAGGTGAAGGACCTCATTCCGGGCCTCCCTCCGCGACGCTGCGGATGGCCGCGACGATGTTGGGATAGGCGGCGCACCGGCAGATGTTGCCGCTCATCCGCTCGCGGATCTCCTCGTCGGTCAGCGCAACCCGCGGCGAGGCAACGTCGGCGGTGGCGTGACTGGGCCACCCCGCCTCCGCCTCGGCGAGCATGCCGACAGCCGAACAGATCTGGCCGGGAGTGCAGTAGCCGCACTGGAAGCCGTCACGCTCGACGAAGGCGCGTTGCATGGGGTGCAGGCCGTCGGGGTCGCCCAGGCCCTCGATCGTCACGATGTCGTCGTCCTCGTGCATCACGGCGAGCGTCAGGCACGAGTCGACGCGCCGGCCGTTGATCAACACCGTGCAGGCCCCGCACTGCCCGTGATCACAGCCCTTCTTGGTTCCGCTGAGGCGCAGATGTTCGCGCAGCGCGTCGAGCAGCGAGGTCCGCGGATCCACCTCGAGCCGCCGCGGCTGGTCGTTCACCATCAACGTGATCGCCGAGAGTTGTGCCGTCTCGCCGTGGCTCCGTCGCGCGGAGCCCGTATCCGAAGCACTCATCACAGCCCGCTTTTCTCACTAGACGCAGGTGGCACTCCGCGTACGCGTCGCCACCGTCGGGCGTGCCCCCCCCGCGGCCCGCCACCACTGCCGGGCACGCTCCCCCGTCCCACGGTCTCGCAGAAACCGTGACCGCGCTCGCCGGGAGCCGGACACCCGGACCCGCCGACTGGTGCCGGCCGAACTCGCGCAGAAGATGCACTCCTCGAAACAGTCCCGACCGGTCGAGGAATAGCCGATACGGGTAGCCGATACGGGCCTCGGCGGGCGACGTGCCGGTGCTCCTCGGCTCGGACCAAGGGCCGTGCGAGTGGCCAGGATCCGGTGCGCCGGGCGCCCGCGCTGCCGCGGCGTTGGCGGTTCGTGCGCAGGTCCTCCGGCTCGGCGATCAGGATGCGCCGTGATCAGCCGTGAACGGACTCACCGCCCATGCGGGGGCAGGAGGACACTGGCACGGAGGGCACTCTGTGTAAGAAGCAGCGTGGTCGCCTCAGCAACGATGGGACGCTGCTGATGAGCGAGCAGTGCCGGGCCACGGACGGGCGGCGGATGCTGGCGGGGCTGCTGTCCGCGAGCCATCTGATGCCGCTGGAACTCCTCCCCGCCAAGACGGCCTCGCACGCGGCGGTGGTGGGCTTCGGCCAGGTACTGATCTACCTGGCTGACCTTCAGCGCGATGTGCTGCGGCTGATGACCGGCAAGGGCCTGGACGCCGGACAGGGAGTGGTCGGTGAGGAGGACGACACGGGAAGGTTGAGGAAGTACCGGCGGAACGGAACACCCCTGCGTCGGCGGGGAGGACGGCTTGAAGGTTCCCCGACCCCGTGGGGGCCCGGAACACCCCCGCCTCGGCGGGGAGGACCTTCTGACCCAACGGCTTCAAGGCCGCCTCTCCGGAACATCCCCGCGTCGGCGGGGAGGACATCGAGCTGAAGACGTCCACGGTCAGCCTTTACGGAACACCCCCGCGTCGGCGGGGAGGACGACTCCACGTTGGACACTGTTGAGGGGGTACCGTCCTTCCCGCCGACGCGGGGGTGTTCCAGCAGGGGCGCCGCTGGTACACGCACAACCGGCACGGTGCGGACGCCGTCGCGGCCGCGACGAATGCCGCCGACGCGGCCCGGGAGCGCACCGCGGAGTACCTGCTGGCCGCGCGGCTGGAGCAGCTGCGCGAGCGGGTGACGGCCCGGAGCGAGGCGGCCGCGCCCGTGCCGTCGACGGACCGGTTGCCCGAGCTCGCCGCCCGCCCGCTGGACGGCGACACCGCCGAGGCGGTGATCGCGTGAGCACCGAACTGAGCGGGGTCGACCTTGCCCGCCAGGTCCTGGTCGCCGCCCGGCTGCTTCTCAGGAAGTGCGATTGTGCCCGGCCCGATTCGCACGGACAGCTGAGCACATAAGTCCGTACGCGATGGCACACGAAGAAGTCGTACGTGGATGGGCGCCGGTTGTGTTTCCTCCCTCCTTGAGGGCGGGGGGAGGGAGGTCCGCGCGGACGGATCAGGCAGTCGTATTTGGATGGCACAAACTGATGTGGCTTGCGCCGTCGTTAAAGCACTCTGCCCCCTTCCGGGTGGAGCAAGCCCGGTCGGAAGCCTGATTTTCCGGCTCTCCGAGTGACGCCACCCACGAGAGGCAGGTCACGTCCTAAGCGGGATCGTAGAGCCGCACAGCGGTCTACCGCACCGGAAAGCCTCAGAATGACCGAATTGCGCAGTTTCTACGTCCTTGCGCAGTAGGTCACATTCTTGCGTCCCGTTTCCGCAGTCGCTAATCATGTCTCTCGTCGCCGCAAGCAGCGGGTCGGGCCGGGCGAGATCGCCGGGGCCGTCCTTGTTTGCCGCGCTGTGCGGGGCCTCGCCCCGACGCCCACAGGCCGCGACCGGATGATCCGGCCGGCGCCTCAAAGACGTCCCCCAGGAGACCCCCATCACCGTGATCACTGCTGCGTCCCGCCTCGCCCGTCTGCGCAACCTGGCCGTCACCGGCCTGGTCACCACCGGCGCCGC
>NZ_JBSFNN010000024.1:0-83103 GCF_053587115.1 Streptomyces sp. NPDC003697 | reverse complement strand
ACCTCCAGGTACTCCAGGCCGTGCCGCTCGTGGATCTCGCGCCCGACCGCGGTACCGAGGTCGTGGAAGGCGGGCAGGCAGTGCAGGAACTTCACCCCGCCGGGCCCGGCAGCACCGCGGCGATGCGGATCGGCCCGCGCGACGCGGACGGGCAGCCTGCGGTGATGCCGGTCCATCTCCTGTGGCACGTCGGACACCGCAATGAAGCCGGTGACGCCGGCACGACCCTGCACCGCGACGGCACCGACGTGTTCGTCGACGAGCAGGACGGCGACGACGTCAAGCTGCTCGGTGTCTACTCCTCCGCGGAGAAGGCGGAGGAACGGATGGGCCGGGCGCGGCTCCTGCCGGGCTTCGCCGACGAACCCGACTGCTTCGTCGTCGACGAGTACACCGTGGACGCCGACGAGTGGCCCCGGGGCTTCGTCCGCGTCCAGCCCGGGGACCAGGGGCCTGCACCGACGGCGGCGGCCGGAGACGGAGGCCCGCGGTAGCCGCCCGCGCGGTGGAGGGAGCGGGGGGCGGGCTCCGCGGAGCACCGGTCCCGCCCCCTCACCTCCGTGACGGCCGGCCGCCCGGGGGTCGCCTCCGCGGCAGGCGTCAGACGCCGGACCGGTGTGCCACGTAGGCCAGCGTGCCGAGCAGAAGGCGGGCCTCCGGAGGCGTCGCCGTGTCCAGGGCGGGCGCGCGCAGCCAGCGGACCGGGCCGAGGCCGCCGCGGTCGGAGGGCGGGGCGGTGATGTGCGCGCCCGCGCCCAGGCCGCGCAGGCCGAGGGAGGCCGGGTCGTCCCAGCCCATGCGGTAGAGCAGCCCGGGCAGATCGGCCGCGGCGCCCGGGGCGACGAAGAAGTGGACGACCCCCTCGGGGGCGGCGGCCACCGGCCCGAGGGGGACGCCCATCCGCTCCAGCCGGACCAGGGCGCGCCGTCCCACCGGCTCGGGCACCTCGATCACGTCGAACGCGCGCCCGGCCGCCAGCATGACCGCGGCTCCGGGCATCTCCGTCCAGGCCCGGGTGGCCTCGTCGAGCGTGGCGCCCGCCGGGATGCCGGGTGCGAAGTCGAGGGGATGGGCGCCGGGGGCGGGGCAGTCGCGACGGCCGCACGAGCACGCACCGCCGACCGCCCGCGCGCCGCGCACCACGTCCCAGCCCCACAGTCCGGTGTACTCGGCCACGGCTGTGCACTCCGGCGAGCGGGACGACCGGCCGCGCCGCCGCACGCCGGAGCGGATCTCGCGATTGCCGCCGATCGTGAACCCCATGCCCCCTCCAACGGTGCCGGTGCCTCGATGGTTACGACCCGCACGCGGGTCGTGACTCTCTGTTCCGGTCGTGTCCCGGCGGCGCCCGTCTCAGGCGGCGCCCGGAAGCATCCGAGGTGGTGCACTCAAGGACGCGCGCCCTCTGACGCCCCGCTCCGCCCGCGTCTGACTGTCCTATGTCAAGTGAATCGCGCCAACGCCACGGAGAGTTCATTCGAAGGGGTGGCGAATGGTGGCGTTTCCCGGATCCCCGTGGCTGGAGCAGTGATCGCGGGATTACTGTGAGTGTGCGGGTCCTGGGGGCACATGCGCTCGTGGGTATGCCGGAGGCAAGTCGGCCTCGCGTTCGAAGGGTGAGAACCAGCGGACGGGCGGCCGTATCGACCGGCATCCTGATAGGGCTTGGCGCACTCAGCGACAAGTGGTTCCAGGGAATTGGGGGCGTTCCAGTGAGCGGCAGCGGCGGTGGCGGGACGAACACTGCGAGTGCGGACAAGCGCCCCAATGAGCTGCTCGCCTCCTGGTTCGTGCGCAGCGGCTGGTCCAAGGGCGAGCTCGCCCGCCAGGTGAACCGCCGGGCCCGCCAGCTGGGGGCCAACCACATCTCCACCGACACCTCGCGCGTGCGGCGCTGGCTGGACGGGGAGAACCCGCGCGAGCCGATCCCGCGCATCCTCTCGGAGCTGTTCTCCGAGCGCTTCGGCTGCGTCGTCTCCGTGGAGGACCTCGGCCTGCGCACCGCCCGGCAGGCCCCGTCCACCACCGGGGTCGACCTGCCCTGGACGGGGCCGCAGACCGTGGCCCTGCTCGGCGAGTTCTCGCGCAGCGACCTGATGCTGGCGCGGCGCGGTTTCCTCGGCACGTCGCTGGCGCTGTCCGCCGGTCCGTCCCTGATCGAGCCGCTGCAGCGCTGGCTCGTCCCCGCGCCCGCCGCTCCGGCCGCCCCCGAGCCGTCGGCCGCCGGCCGGCGCCCCGGCCGGCTCTCCCGCCCCGAACTCGAACTGCTGGAATCGACGGCCGTGATGTTCCGGCAGTGGGACGCCCAGTGCGGTGGCGGCCTGCGCCGCAAGGCGGTCGTCGGGCAGCTGCACGAGGTGACGGACCTGCTCCAGGAGTCCCAGCCCGAGACCACCGCCCGCAGGCTGTTCAAGGTCGCCGCGGAGCTGGCCGAGCTGGCCGGCTGGATGAGCTACGACGTGGGCCTGCACCCCACCGCGCAGAAGTACTTCGTGCTCGCGCTGCACGCCGCCAAGGAAGCCGGTGACAAGCCGCTCGGCTCGTACATCCTCTCCAGCATGAGCCGCCAGATGATCCATCTCGGCCGGCCCGACGACGCGCTGGAGCTCATCCACCTCGCCCAGTACGGCAGCCGCGACTGCGCCGGCCCCCGCACCCAGTCCATGCTGTACGCGATGGAGGCCCGCGCTTACGCCAACATGGGCCAGCCCGGCAAGTGCAAGCGGGCCGTGCGGATGGCCGAGGACGCCTTCGCCGACGCCGGGGACTGGGACGAGCCGGACCCCGACTGGATCCGCTTCTTCTCCGAGGCCGAGCTCTACGGGGAGAACTCCCACTCCTTCCGCGACCTGGCCTATGTCGCCGGCCGCAGCCCGGCGTACGCCTCGCTGGCCGAGCCGCTGATGGAGAAGGCCGTCCAGCTCTTCGCCGAGGACCACGAGCACCAGCGCTCCTATGCGCTGAACCTCATCGGGATGGCCACGGTGCACCTGCTGCGGCGCGAGCCCGAGCAGAGCACCGAGTACGCCGTGCGGGCCCTGCGGGTGGCCAAAAAGGTCCGCTCCGAGCGTGTGAACACCCGTATCCGAAAGACCGTCGACAACGCAGTCCGCGACTACGGCGACCTCGCCGAGGTCATCGGCCTCACCGAGCAGCTCGCCACCGAGCTGCCCGAGAGCGCCGAAGCGGTCTGACCCCGCTGGACCCCGGCCGCGGCCGGCCCTCCCGAACTGCCCGACTCGGCTCCCCCGTGCCAGGTCGTCGGAAGGCCGCCGCGGCCGGCCCGCGTGCCCCCGCGGCGACGGCCCACCGCCGGCCCGGGGAAGGCCGCGCCACGACAACGATCGCGTGGCCGCACACCCCGCGCTTCACCGGGGCGTAACACACAGGGCGCCTTCGTCACCGCGGCGAAACAATGAGGGGCGCCGGCCGAAACGGCGCTCCGCCAGGCTCGTGGCGCATAACCGGCCCGCCCCTCACCCACCCGCCGCTTCCCGGCTTCGCCCGCACGGGGCCGTACCAAACGACGAGGAGACGCCGATGGCACCAGCCATCATGCTCGCGGCGGACGCGCCCAGGCTGTCGTCCGCCAACACAGGCTTCATGCTGATCTGCTCCGCCCTGGTCATGCTGATGACCCCCGGCCTGGCCTTCTTCTACGGGGGCATGGTCCGCGTCAAGAGCACCCTGAACATGCTGATGATGAGCTTCATCAGCCTAGGGCTCGTCACCATTCTGTGGGTGCTCTACGGATTCTCGGTCGCCTTCGGGTCCGACAAGGGCTCGCTGATCGGGTGGAGCTCCGACTTCGTCGGCTTCGCAGGCATCGGCAAGGCGGACCTGTGGCCGGGCTACACCGTCCCGACCTTCGTCTTCGCCGTCTTCCAGCTGATGTTCGCGATCATCACCCCCGCGCTGATCAGCGGTGCGCTGGCCGACCGCGTGAAGTTCACCGCCTGGTCGCTGTTCCTGGTGCTGTGGGTCACGATCGTGTACTTCCCCGTCGCCCACTGGGTCTGGGGCACCGGCGGCTGGGCCTACGACCTCGGGGTGATCGACTTCGCCGGCGGCACGGCGGTGCACATCAACGCCGGTGCGGCCGCGCTCGGCGTGATCCTCGTCATCGGCCGGCGCGTCGGCTTCAAGAAGGACCCGATGCGTCCGCACAGCCTTCCGCTGGTCATGCTCGGCGCCGGTCTGCTGTGGTTCGGCTGGTTCGGCTTCAACGCCGGGTCCTGGCTCGGCAACGACGACGGCGTCGGCCCGCTGATGTTCGTCAACACCCAGACAGCCACCGCTGCGGCGATGCTCGCCTGGCTCGCCTACGAGAAGATCCGCCACGGTGCGTGCACGACCCTGGGCGCCGCCTCCGGCGCGGTCGCCGGCCTGGTCGCGATCACTCCGTCCGGCGGTGCGGTCTCCCCGCTCGGCGCGATGGCGGTCGGTGCCATCGCCGGTGTCCTGTGCGCCATGGCCGTCGGCCTGAAGTACAGGTTCGGCTACGACGACTCCCTGGACGTGGTCGGCGTCCACATGGTCGGCGGTATCGCCGGCTCCCTGCTCGTCGGCCTCTTCGCCAGCGGGAAGGGCCAGTCCGACGTCGAGGGCCTGTTCTACGGCGGCGGCCTCGACCAGTTCTGGAAGCAGTGCGCGGGTGTCTTCGGGGTCCTGGCCTACTCCCTGGTGGCTTCCGCGGTCCTCGCCTTCCTGCTCGACCGGACGATCGGGATGCGGGTCGGCGAGGACGAGGAGGTCTCCGGGATCGACCGGGCCGAGCACGCCGAGACCGCGTACGACTTCAGCGGCGCGGGCGGCGGCGTCATCGGCACCCCGGCCGCATCGGCCCCGGCCGTCACGCAGACCAAGAAGGTGGACGCATGAAGCTCATCACCGCCGTCGTGAAGCCGCACCGGCTCGACGAGATCAAGGAGGCCCTGCAGGCCTTCGGGGTCCACGGCCTGACGGTCACCGAGGCCAGCGGCTACGGCCGCCAGCGGGGACACACCGAGGTCTACCGGGGCGCCGAGTACACCGTCGACCTGGTGCCCAAGATCCGCATCGAGGTCCTGGTGGAGGACGACGACGCCGAGCAGCTGATCGACGTGATCGTCAAGGCGGCCCGCACCGGCAAGATCGGGGACGGGAAGGTCTGGTCACTGCCGGTGGAGACCGCGGTCCGGGTCCGCACCGGCGAGCGCGGACCGGACGCGCTCTGAGGCACGAGGACGGGAGTCGCCGGGTGACGCGTACGCACGCCGGACACGAGGCAGGGGATGCGGGACCCAGCGGCTACGCGGCGGCCAGGCTGCGCCTCCTCACCGAGGAGGCGCGGTCCGGGCCGCTGCGCCGTGCCGCCCTGTCCCGGCTGACCGACGACTGGCTGGCCGGCCTGTTCGGCGCGGCGGCCGGCGGATCACGGGGCGTCTCGCTCGTCGCCGTCGGCGGCTACGGGCGCGGCGAGCTGTCCCCGCGCAGCGACCTCGACCTGCTGCTTCTGCACGACGGCGGCGACCCGTCCGCCGTCGCCGCGCTGGCCGACCGGATCTGGTACCCGGTCTGGGACCTCGGCCTCGCCCTCGACCACTCGGTGCGCACCCCGGCGGAGGCCCGGAGGACCGCGGGGGAGGACCTCAAGGTCCAGCTCGGCCTGCTGGACGCCCGGCATCTGGCGGGCGACCCCGGGCTGACGGCGGGGCTGCGCACCACGGTCCTCGCCGACTGGCGCAACCAGGCGCCGAAACGCCTGCCCGAACTGCGGGAGCTCTGCGCCGAACGGGCCGCCCGGCAGGGCGAGCTGCGGTACCTGCTGGAGCCGGACCTGAAGGAGGCCCGCGGCGGCCTGCGCGACGCCACCGCCCTGCGCGCGGTCGCCGCCTCCTGGCTTGCGGACGCCCCGCGCGAGGGACTCGCCGACGCCCGGCGGCGCCTGCTCGACGTGCGTGACGCGCTGCACCTGGCGACGGGCCGCGCCAGCGACCGGCTCGCCCTCCAGGAGCAGGACCAGGTGGCGGCCGGTCTGGGCCTGCTCGACGCCGACACACTCCTGCGGCAGGTGTACGAGGCGGCGCGCGTCATCGCGTACGCCGGTGACGTCACCTGGCGGGAGGTGGGGCGGGTACTGCGGTCGCGCGCCGTGCGGCCGAGACTGCGCGCCCTCCTCGGCGAGGCGAGGCCGGCCGTCGAGCGCAGCCCGCTCGCCGAGGGCGTGGTCGAGCAGGAGGGGGAGGTGGTGCTCGCCCGCACCGCGCGCCCCGAACGCGACCCGGTGCTGCCGCTGCGGGCCGCGGCCGCCGCCGCACAGGCCGGTCTGCCGCTGTCCCTGCACGCGGTGCGGCACATGGCGGCCACCGTGCGGCCGCTGCCCACGCCCTGGCCCGCCGAGGCACGCGAACAACTGGTCACCCTGCTGGGCTCGGGCCGCCCGACCGTCGAGGTCTGGGAGGCGCTGGAGGCCGAGGGGCTGGTCACCCGCCTGCTGCCCGACTGGGAACGGGTGCGCTGCCGTCCGCAGCGCAACGCCGTGCACGTCTGGACCGTCGACCGCCACCTGATCGAGACCGCCGTGCGCGCCTCGGCGATGACGCGCCGCGTCAGCCGTCCCGACCTGCTGCTGGTCGGCGCGCTGCTGCACGACATCGGCAAGGGCTGGCCCGGCGACCACAGTGTGGCCGGCGAGATCATCGCCAAGGACGTGGCCGGCCGCATCGGTTTCGACGGCGCCGACGCCGCCGTGCTCGCCACCCTCGTACGGCACCATCTGCTCCTCGTGGAGACCGCCACCCGGCGGGACCTGGAGGACCCGGAGACCGTCCGCTCGGTCGCCGAGGCGGTCGGCACCCAGGGCACCCTGGAGCTGCTGCACGCCCTGACGGAGGCCGACGCGCTGGCCACCGGACCGGCAGCCTGGTCCTCCTGGCGCGGTTGTCTGGTCGCGGACCTGGTCACGCGGGTCTCGGCGGTCCTGGCCGGCGACCCGCCCGGCGAACGCGTGGCCGGCGCGCCCACCGCCGAGCAGGAGCGGCTGGCCGTGGAAGCCTTCCGCACGGGTGGCCCGGTTCTCGCGCTGCACGCGCAGGCCGAGCCGCCGGCGCGGGAACAGCCGCCCTCCGGCGAGCCCGAGCAACTGGGCGTGGAACTGCTCATCGCCGTGCCCGACCAGCCCGGAGTGCTGCCCGCGGTCGCCGGTGTGCTCGCCGTGCACCGGCTGACCGTGCGCACGGCCGAACTGGACGTCCTGGAGTTGCCCGGCGGCGTGGACGACGGCGCGGTCCTGCTGCTCGACTGGCGGGTGGCCGCCCAGTACGGCTCCCTGCCCCAGGCCGCCCGGCTGCGTGCCGACCTCGTCCGCGCCCTCGACGGCTCCCTCGACGTCGCCGGCCGGCTCGCCGAGCGCGACGCCGCCCACCCGCGCCGCCGGGGCGTGGTGGCGCCCCCGCCCCGGGTGACGGTCGCGGCGGCCGCCTCCCGGCACGCGACCGTGATCGAGGTCCGCGCGCAGGACGCGCCGGGGCTGCTGTTCCGGATCGGGCGGGCGCTGGAGGACGCCGGGGTGCGGGTGCGCAGCGCGCACGTGTCCACGCTGGGTGCGAACGCGGTGGACGCCTTCTACGTCACCGCGGCGACGGGCGCCCCGCTGCCGGGAGAGGAGGCGGCGTCCGTGGCACGAAAGCTGGAGGAGACCCTGCGGGGGTGACCGGACACGCCCGGCGTCCGGCCTCCGCCGGGGTCCGGACCGCAGGCATCCGGCGCCGGCCCGCGCCGTCCGGACCCTGCCGCACGACGCGGCGGGCCGGAGCGAGAGGCCGGCCCCCGGGCGTGCGGCTCCCGCCCGCACGTGGCGTGCCAGATCGGTGTCCGGCCTTGGGCCCGTCGGTGCCCAGGCCCCTGAGGCCCGCCGTCCGGGCTTCAGCCCCCTGGAGGCCGGATCCTGACGCGGCGAGCCGGGACCGGCGCCAGGCCGCCCGGCCACCGCCGACGCCTGGACCGCAGGCATCCGTGCCCGGCCCACCACGCGCTCGACCCCCGCCCGTGCGCGGCGCGCCCCGCCCGGTGCACGGCCGTCCGATGCCGTCCGCCCGCCCGCCCGGTGTCCGTGTCCGACGGGCGGGAACGAATTGCCCGCGCGGCCGGATACCCTGGAGGGCAGCCCGAAACGACCCCGACTCCCGAGGACCGACGCCGCCGTGTTCGACACCCTCTCCGACCGCCTCAGCGCGACTTTCAAGAGCCTCCGCGGGAAAGGCAGGCTCTCCGAGGCGGACATCGACGCCACGGCGCGCGAGATCCGCATCGCGCTCCTCGAAGCGGACGTGGCCCTGCCCGTGGTCCGCGCCTTCATCAAGAATGTGAAGGAGAGGGCCCTCGGCGCCGAGGTCAGCCGCGCGCTGAACCCCGCCCAGCAGGTCCTCAAGATCGTCAACGACGAACTCGTCACCATCCTGGGCGGCGAGACCCGGCGCCTGCGCTTCGCCAAACAGCCGCCCACCGTGATCATGCTCGCGGGTCTGCAGGGTGCCGGTAAGACCACCCTCGCGGGCAAGCTCGGCCGGTGGCTCAAGGAGCAGGGGCACTCGCCGCTGCTGGTCGCCTGCGACCTCCAGCGTCCGAACGCCGTCAACCAGCTCAGCGTCGTCGCCGAGCGCGCGGGCGTCGCCGTGTACGCGCCCGAGCCGGGCAACGGCGTCGGCGACCCGGTCAAGGTCGCCAGGGACTCCATCGACTACGCCAGGACCAAGGTCCACGACATCGTCATCGTGGACACCGCCGGCCGTCTCGGCATCGACCAGGAGATGATGCAGCAGGCCGCGGACATCCGCGACGCCGTCTCCCCGGACGAGATCCTCTTCGTCCTCGACGCGATGATCGGTCAGGACGCCGTCAACACGGCGGGGGCCTTCCGCGACGGCGTCGGCTTCGACGGCGTCGTCCTGTCCAAGCTCGACGGTGACGCCCGCGGTGGTGCCGCTCTGTCGGTCGCGTCGGTCACCGGCAAGCCGATCATGTTCGCGTCGAACGGCGAGAAGCTCGACGAGTTCGACGCCTTCCACCCGGACCGGATGGCCTCCCGCATCCTCGACATGGGCGACCTGCTCACCCTGATCGAGCAGGCGGAGAAGACCTTCAGCCAGGACGAGGCCGAGAAGATGGCCTCCAAGCTGGCCTCCAAGAAGGGCCAGGACTTCACGCTCGACGACTTCCTGGCCCAGATGGAGCAGGTCAGGAAGATGGGCTCGATCTCCAAGCTGCTCGGCATGCTCCCGGGCATGGGCCAGATCAAGGACCAGATCAACAACATCGACGAGCGCGACGTGGACCGCACGGCCGCGATCATCAAGTCGATGACCCCGGGCGAGCGCCAGGACCCCACGATCATCAACGGCTCGCGCCGCGCCCGTATCGCCAAGGGCTCCGGTGTCGACGTCAGCGCCGTGAAGAACCTCGTCGAGCGGTTCTTCGAGGCCCGCAAGATGATGTCCCGCATGGCCCAGGGCGGCGGCATGCCCGGCATGCCGGGGATCCCGGGCATGGGCGGGGGCCCCGGCCGGCAGAAGAAGCAGCAGAAGAAGGCCAAGGGCAAGCAGCGCTCGGGCAACCCGATGAAGCGCAAGCAGCAGGAGCAGGAGGAGGCGGCACGCCGCGCCGCCGCGGCCCAGGCGGGAGGCGCCCTGGGGCTGCCGCAGCAGGGCGGTCAGGACTTCGAGCTGCCGGACGAGTTCAAGAAGTTCATGGGCTGACGCACCGGACCGCCGGCATGCGCTGAGGGCGCCCCTCCCGCCGAGGGGCGCCCTCAGCGTATGCCGGGGCCTGGCCTGTGCCGTAACGTCCTGGTATGGGCAACGCCGCGCCACCACGCACGGACCCCGACCAGCCGTGGCGCACCGAGGGAACACCGAGCGAGCCGCCCGGACGGCCGGGCGGCCGGAGGATGCGCGGCGGGTGGTGGGGACTGCTCGTCGCCGCGGTGGTCGTCTTCCTGGCGGCCTACCTGGGCCTGACCTACCTCGGCCGGGGCGACGAGCCGACGATCTCCTACACGGAGTTCAGCCGGCAGGTCCAGGACAACAACGTCAGCAAGATCTACTCCAAGGGCGACGCGATCCAGGGCCAGCTCAAGCAGCCCCGGAACGACCCCGAGGGCGGCGGTGACTACACCAAGTTCCGGACGCAGCGCCCGGCGTTCGCGGACGACCGGCTCTGGCAGAACCTGAGCAGCCATGACGTCACGGTCACTGCGCAGCCGGTCGTGCAGGAGCGCGGCTTCCTGTCCAACCTGCTGATCTCGCTGGTGCCGATCGTGATCCTGGTGGCGGTCTGGGTCTTCTTCGTACGGCGGATCGGCCTGGGCGCCGGCGGCGGTCCGGGCGGCGTTTTCGGCCGCAAGGCGCCGCCGAGACCGGTCGAACTGCGCCCGGGCACCCAGCGCACGACGTTCGCCGACGTGGCCGGCATCGACGAGGTCAAGGGCGAGCTGGACGACGTCGTCGACTTCCTGGAGCACCCCGACGCCTACCGCAGGATGGGCGCGAAGATGCCGCGCGGCGTCCTCCTCGCAGGCCAGCCCGGCACCGGCAAGACCCTGCTGGCACGCGCGGTGGCGGGCGAGGCGGGCGTGCCGTTCTTCTCGGCCTCCGCCTCCGAGTTCATCGAGATGATCGTCGGCGTCGGCGCCTCCCGGGTCCGCGAGCTGTTCGCCGAGGCACGCAAGGTCGCGCCGTCGATCGTCTTCATCGACGAGATCGACACCATCGGCCGGGTGCGGGGCGGCGGGGCGTCGGTGAGCGGCCACGACGAGCGCGAGCAGACGCTCAACCAGATCCTCACGGAGATGGACGGCTTCTCCGGCTCGGAGGGCGTGATCGTCATCGCCGCCACGAACCGCGCCGACATCCTCGACCCGGCCCTGACCCGGCCGGGCCGCTTCGACCGGGTGGTCAACGTGCTGCCGCCGGACCGCGGCGGACGCGAGGCCATCCTGGCCATCCACACCCGCGACATCCCGCTCGCCCCGGACGTGGACCTGGCCCAGGTGGCCCGCACGACCCCGGGCATGACCGGCGCGGACCTGGCCAATCTCGCGAACGAGGCCGCGCTGCTGGCGGTCAGGCGCAAGCAGGAGGCGGTGACGCGGGCGAACCTGTCGGAGGCGCTGGAGAAGGTGCAGCTCGGCGCCGAACGCACGCTCGTCCTGCCCCTGGAGGACCGCCGGCGCACCGCGTACCACGAGAGCGGGCACGCCCTGCTCGGCATGCTGCAGCCCGGCGCCGACCCGGTCCGCAAGGTCACCATCGTGCCGCGCGGCCGCGCGCTCGGGGTGACCCTGTCGACGCCCGAGTCCGAGCGGTACGCGCACTCCGAGGAGTACCTGCGCGGCCGCATCATCGGCGCGCTCGGCGGCATGGCCGCGGAACATGTGGTCTACGGGGTCGTCACGACCGGCTCCGAGAGCGACCTCGAGCAGGTCACCAGCATCGCCCGCGGGATGGTCGGCCGCTGGGGGATGAGCGAACGGGTGGGCCGGCTGTCCGCCCTCCCGAGCGACGCGCAGCAGGCGTACGGCCTGTCGGCGGCCCCGCAGACGCTCGACGTGATCGACACCGAGATGCGGCGCATCGTCGACGACTGCTACCAGGAGGCGTGCCACAAGCTGCGCGAGCACCGCGGGCAACTGGACGCGCTGGCGCAGGCGCTGCTGGACAGCGAGACGCTCGACGAACACGACGCCTACCGGATCGCCGGGATCACACGCCTGCGGAAGGAGACGGACGCGGACACCTGAGCCCCCGGGGTTCGTCCGTGTCCCGCCGGATGGGCCCGGGGCCACGTCCGCGGCGCACGGCACGGCGTCCCGCCGCGCATCGTGCGTCGCCGCGTCGCCGACCGCCCCCGAGTGCATCCCGATCCGGCGCGAACCCGCAGGGCCCGGGCGGTCCCGGACCGGCCCTAGGGCGTGCGGGCGATCAGGTACCGGAAGACGTTCGGCATCCACACCGTCCCGTCCGGCCGCCGGTGCCCGGTGAGCGCCTCCGCCAGCTCCTTGTCGACCTGCGCCTGATCGGTCGCCTCGACCGCCGCGTCGAACAGGCCCGTCGACAGCAGCCCCCGCACCGCGCTGTCCGCGTCGGCGTACCCGAACGGGCAGGCGACGCGCCCCGACCCGTCCGGCCGCAGACCGGCGCGCCGGGCCACCTCCTCCAGGTCGTCGCGCCGGGCGGGACGCCAGCTGCCGGGGCCCCGCAGCGGATCGGCCGGCCTGGCGGCCACCCGCAGCACGGCGGAGGTGGCGCACCGTTCCGGCGGTCCCCAGCCGGCCAGCACCACCGGTGCCCCGTGTGCGGCCGTCGGTGTCGCGGCGGCGAGCAGCTCGGCGAGCCCGTCGGCGTCGCCCGCCAGGCACCCGATCGGCTCGAAGGCCGTCACCACGGTGAAGGCGGGCGCGGCGGTGCCGGCGGCCAGGTCCCGGGGCGAGCCCTCGACGATCCGCGGCGCCGGGGGCGGTCCCCCGGCGCTCCGCATGGCGGGCGGCGGGCTCTGCGCGCGCCGGGCGTGAGGCGGCCCGTCCGCGCTCCGGGCGTCCGCCCGCGCGCGTGTGCCCCGCTGCTCCGGCACCAGCCGCTGCCGCGCGAGGGCGAGCCGCTCGGGGAAGGCCGCGTCGACACCGGTGACCGCCGCCCCCCGGGTGGCCGCCATCAGCAGGGCGAGCCCGGAACCGCAGCCGAGCCCCAGCAGCCGGGTGCCGGGCCCCACTCGCAGTCGCTCGTAGACGGCCTCGTAGAGCGGGACGAGCATCCGCTCCTGGATCTCGGACCAGTCACGCGCGCGTGCACGCAGGTCGACGCGGGAGCCCTGTCCGGCGTGCCGTACGTGCTGCCGCACGAGCGTAGGTGTCATGGATCAGTGCCCCAATCAGCCGAGTGTCGCCGCTGTGCTCCTTCTCCGAGGCCCCCGTGCAGTGCGCCCGCACTCCCGTATGCCAGGTAACTCCGCACTCCCCATCGCGTCCAGGGGTCGCGGGGCCCTGCTTGCGGCCCTTCCACGACCCGGGGGCGGCTTCCCCCGCACGGGCACCGTGCGGGCCTGCCGACGGGTCATGGCGACGGCATGTGCCATGGTCAGCCCGCCGGGTGGCCGGACGCCGGCCTGATCGTGTCACCGGCGATGACAACGGGTGGCGAGTACCGTCGCGGCGCCCGGGCGGTCCTGCCGCGATCGGGGGGACAGCGCGTTCCGGCCAGGTTCGCGTGTGGGCCGGCCGCCGGTGCGCAGCGGGCGGACGCCCATGCCCACGCCGTCCGCGCACGTCGGGCGCGGTTCGCCGGCTTGGGGCGCCGGCGACCGGGTGGCCGGCCTTCGTCCGCCGGGCGCGGGCCGGTGCCCGAGCGGACGGGCGCACCCGGTAACGTCGCCGGGGCGGCACACGCCGGCCGGTGCCGCGGCCGGGCGGGATGCGGCCGAAACACGTCTTGCGCGTCCTCGGACCGCCGGCGGCCCGATGCTCGCGCACCGACCGGGCGGGCGTCCGTAGGACGGACTACGCACCGGCTTGGTGCGACCTGTGAGGCTTCTCCGCAGTTCAGCGCACCCGCCCTCGTCAGCATGCATCAGTGGCAACTGACGGGTACGTGCAAATTATTTGGGATGGCCCGGAATAGGAACACAGAGGTGGTCCGGCTCGTTGTCATTACGTGAGCACGACACCACCTGTTCTCGCCGCAGAGCTGGCACAGGCGTGGGCCGACATTCAGCGGTACCACCCCGAGCTGCCTGACCTTGCCGCGCCAGAGTCCCTGATCGGAGAATCGTCGTCCGCCTGCGGGCACGAACTCTCCTTCGAGCGACTGCTCCACGAAGCAGTCCACGGCATCGCCGCCGCCCGCGGGGTGCGTGACACCTCCCGCGCCGGCCGCTACCACAACCGCCGCTTCCTCGCGATCGCCGAGGAACTGGGCCTGGACCACCCCGACGAGCCGCATCCCAGCAGCGGCTTCTCGCTGGTCACGCTCAGTCCCGAGGCGAAGCGGCGCTACCGCCCGACCATCGAACGCCTGCAACGCGCCCTGAAGGCCCATACCGCGGCCACCTCCGAGGAGGCCGGCCGTGCCTTCCGTGGCCCGGCCGCCCGGCACGGGTCCTCCGGCGGCGGGGTGCGGGTCAAGGCGGTCTGCGACTGCGGCCGCAACGTACGGGTGGTCCCGTCCGTGCTGGCCCAGGCCCCGATCGTGTGCGGGGGCTGCGGCAAGCCGTTCCGGATCCCCGAAGTGGTGGGCGCTGCGGCCGGCTGACCGCTTCCGGCATCTCGTGGATGCCGGGCGCGGTACGCGGAGCACGGCGGGGTGCCGCTCGCAGGCACCCCGCACCGCCGGGTAGCGCACCCGCCCGCACGGCGCCCGTGGTACCGGGCGCCTCTCAGCCATGCCCGCACGCTGTCTCCAACCCGCGGCCGGGGCGACCTCTCCGGTGTGGCACAATGGTCAGCTGTACTCGACAGCCGCACAGGACCCCTCTCTCCTCCGGCTGACGCGTCCGTCGGGCACTCGGGTACCGCAACCCCACGCGGCAGTTCCGCCGTGCCCAACCACGTCAATTCCAGGAGAACCCACTCCCGTGGCAGTCAAGATCAAGCTGAAGCGTCTGGGCAAGATCCGTTCGCCTCACTACCGCATCGTCGTCGCCGACTCCCGTACCCGCCGTGACGGCCGGGCCATCGAGGAGATCGGCCTGTACCACCCGGTGCAGAACCCCTCGCGCATGGAGGTCGACTCCGAGCGCGTGGCGTACTGGCTCTCCGTCGGCGCCCAGCCGACCGAGCCCGTGCTCGCCATCCTGAAGAAGACCGGCGACTGGCAGAAGTTCAAGGGCGAGCCCGCCCCCGCGCCGCTGCTGCAGCCGGAGGAGAAGGCCGCGCGTCCGTCGTTCGAGGCCATCGGTGGCGACGACGAGGGCAAGGGTGAGGCGATCACCCAGAAGAAGAAGACCGAGAAGAAGGACGAGGCGGCTGCCGAGTCCGAGTCTGCCGAGGCCTGAGCAGCATGCTCGAAGAGGCGCTTGAGCACCTCGTGAAGGGCATCGTCGACAACCCTGACGATGTGCAGGTCGCCTCGCGCGATCTGCGCCGCGGAAGCGTGCTCGAGGTCCGGGTCCACCCGGACGACCTCGGCAAGGTGATCGGCCGCAACGGCCGCACCGCGCGCGCCCTGCGCACCGTCGTGGGCGCCATCGGCGGCCGCGGCGTCCGTGTCGACCTGGTCGACGCGGACGACGTCCGCTGACGCTGATCGCACCGGCTCGGGCCGGGGAGGGCCACTGGGCCGTCCCCGGCCCGTAGTCGTCCACGACGTCACGCCGTAGGCACACGACAGGAGATCTTCTTACAGTGCAGCTGGTAGTCGGACGGATCGGCCGCGCCCACGGCATCAAGGGCGAGGTCACCGTCGAGGTACGTACCGACGAGCCGGAGCTGAGGCTCGCCCCCGGCGCCGTCCTGGCGACCGACCCCGCCTCGGCCGGGCCGCTGACCATCGAGACGGGCCGCGTCCACAGCGGACGCCTGCTACTGCGTTTCGCGGGAGTCGGCGACCGCAACGCGGCCGAGGCCCTCCGCAACACCCTGCTGATCGCCGACGTCGACCCGGACGAGTTGCCCGAGGGCGAGGACGAGTACTACGACCACCAGCTCATGGACCTGGACGTGGTCACGGTGGACGGGATGGAGGTCGGCCGGATCACCGAGATCTCGCACCTTCCCACACAGGACCTGTTCGTGGTGGAACGCCCGGACGGGACCGAGGTCATGATCCCGTTCGTCCAGGAGATCGTCACCGAGATCGACCTGGAGGAGCAGCGTGCGGTCGTCGACCCGCCGCCCGGCCTGATCGACGACCGAGCGGAGATCGCGTCGGCCCGCGAGGCCGAGCAGGAGCGGGAGACCGGGCGATCCGGGGAGGACGAGCGGACGCGGGAGGCCGCGGGGGCCGAGCAGGCCCCGGCGGCCCGGGAAGCCGGCGACGAGCCGTCCGGGGATGAGGCGTAGATGCGGCTCGACGTCGTCACGATCTTCCCCGAGTACCTCGAACCGCTGAACGTCTCCCTGGTCGGCAAGGCCCGCGCCCGCGGGCAACTGGACGTCCACGTGCACGACCTGCGGAGCTGGACGTACGACCGGCACAACACGGTCGACGACACGCCCTACGGCGGCGGCCCCGGCATGGTCATGAAGACCGACCCCTGGGGCGACGCCCTCGACTCCGTCCTGGCCGACGGCTACGACAGCGGCGTCGGCCGGCCGGCGCTCATCGTGCCGACCCCCAGCGGCCGCCCGTTCACCCAGGAACTGGCCGTCGAGCTGTCCGAGCGCCCCTGGCTGATCTTCACACCCGCCCGCTACGAGGGCATCGACCGGCGCGTCGTCGACGAGTACGCCACGCGCGTGCCCGTGTACGAGGTGTCCATCGGCGACTACGTCCTCGCCGGCGGCGAGGCGGCCGTCCTGGTCGTCACGGAGGCCGTGGCCCGGCTGCTGCCCGGCGTCCTGGGCAACGCCGAGTCCCACCGCGACGACTCCTTCGCGCCCGGCGCCATGGCCGGCCTCCTGGAGGGCCCCGTCTACACCAAGCCGCCCCGGTGGCGCGGTCGCGACATCCCGGAGGTGCTGCTCAGCGGCCACCACGGGAAGATCGCCCGCTGGCGGCGCGACGAGGCGCTGAGGCGCACCACGGCCAACCGGCCCGACCTGATAGAACGCTGCGCGCCCGGGGCCTTCGACAAGAAGGACCGCGAGATGCTCTCCATCCTGGGCTGGACGCCGTACCCCGAGGGCGAGCCGCACGGCCGATTTTGGCGCAGGACCGACGGCATGGAAGAATAGGCCGCTGTTGTGCGCCCGTCCGGCGTGCGCCCCTGCCACAGGGGGACACGACGCCCGTCCCGACGCGCACGGCCATCCCTTTCGAACATCTAGGTCCCGTTGATGACCTGTGGCATCAGCGAAGAAAGCAGACGACATGTCCCACCTGCTCGACACCGTCGACGCCGCGTCGCTCCGCGACGACGTCCCGGCCTTCCGCCCGGGCGACACCGTCAACGTCCACGTCCGCGTCATCGAGGGCAACCGCTCCCGTGTGCAGCAGTTCAAGGGCGTGGTGATCCGCCGCCAGGGTTCCGGCGTGCGCGAGACCTTCACGGTCCGCAAGGTCTCCTTCTCCGTCGGCGTCGAGCGCACCTTCCCGGTGCACACCCCGATCGTCGAGAAGATCGAGCTCGTCACCCGCGGTGACGTCCGTCGCGCCAAGCTGTACTACC
The DNA here is from genome assembly GCF_053587115.1 of Streptomyces sp. NPDC003697. Lineage (NCBI taxonomy): Bacteria > Bacillati > Actinomycetota > Actinomycetes > Kitasatosporales > Streptomycetaceae > Streptomyces > Streptomyces sp. NPDC003697. The sequence goes on along the minus strand of NZ_JBSFNN010000024.1, from coordinate 65,808 downwards.
TGCGTGAGCTGCGCGGCAAGGCGGCGAAGATCAAGGAGAAGCGCGACAGCTGAGCGCCTCCCGGGGTCCGCCGCGGGGACGGATAGCATCTGGCCCCGATGGACACCGAAGAACAGCCGACGGAGCGCGACCGCTCCTCCAGCCCTCCCGGATCCGGTGCGATCCCGGACACCGAGGGGCCGGAGGGCCGGTCGCGTTCGTCGTTGGTGTCACGGATCACCACCTGGCTCCCCGGCGGGCGGATCACCCTGACCCTGCTGACCTGCCTGGTCTTTCTGCTCCTCTTCAGCACGTTCGTGGCGCAGCCGTTCCAGATCCCGAGCGGTTCCATGGAACAGCGATTGAGGATCGGGGACCGCGTTCTCGTAAACAAGGTGGCGTACCGTTTCGGTGCCCAGCCGCGCCGCGGGGACGTCGTCGTCTTCGACGGCACCGGGTACTTCGGGGACGCCGACTACATCAAACGCGTTGTGGGTGTGGGGGGAGACCACGTGGTCTGCTGCGACAAGGACGGGAGGATCCGGGTGAACGGCCGGTCGGTCGACGAGTCGACGTTCCTCTATCCCGGCGACAGTCCGTCCACGGTGCCCTTCGACGTCACGGTGCCCGACGGCACCCTGTTCGTCCTCGGCGACCATCGCAGCGACTCCAGCGACTCCCGTGACCACCTGGGCTCGCCCGGCGGCGGCATGATCCCGGTCGGCGACGTCGTCGGGCGGGCCGACTGGATCGTCTGGCCGGCCGGCCACTGGACCCACCTGGACCGTCCCGGCGGCTACGCGCGCGTGCCCACCCCCGGGGCGGCCGGATCGAAGAACGCGGACGGCGCCCATGGGTAACCGCGGCAGACCACGCGGCGTCCCCGCCGGGCCCGCGGACAACCTCCTGCCCACCGGGGCGCGGCGCGCCACCGGCCCCGCCGGCGGCCGCACCCGGGCCGAGCGGCGCAAACTGCAGCGCAAGGTGAAGCGCAAGCGCAGGCGTTCCACCGTCCGCGAGATCCCCCTCCTCGTGGGCGTGGCCGTCCTCATCGCGCTCGTGCTGAAGACCTTCCTCCTGCAGGCCTTCGTGATCCCCTCGGGGTCCATGGAGCAGACGATCCGGATCGGCGACCGCGTCCTGGTGGACAAGTTCACCCCCTGGTTCGGCTCCAGGCCGCAGCGCGGGGACGTCGTCGTCTTCCAGGACCCGGGCGGCTGGCTGGCCGGCGAGCAGACCACCAGGAGGAACGACCCCGTCGTCGTCAAGCAGTTCAAGGAGGCCCTCACCTTCATCGGCCTGCTGCCCTCCGAGAACGAGAAGGACCTCATCAAGCGGGTCGTCGGAGTCGGCGGGGACCACGTCAAGTGCTGCGACGCGCAGGGACGGGTGACCGTCAACGGCGTCCCCCTCGACGAGGGCGGCTACCTGTATCCCGGCAACGCGCCTTCGAACACGCCGTTCGACATCACCGTCCCCCAGGGACGCCTGTGGGTGATGGGCGACCACCGGGACAACTCCGCGGACTCCCGCGCCCACCGGGACACCGCCTACGGCGGCACCGTCTCGGAGGACTCCGTCGTCGGCCGCGCCATGGTCATCGCCTGGCCCCTCGGCCACTGGAACACGCTGAAGGAGCCCAAAACCTTCGCCTCGGTGACCGACGCGACCTCCGGGTCGACCGCTGCCCCCCACATCTCGCATAGTGTTGGCTCCGACGATCCCCACGGATCGGTACGGCTCCCGACCCCTGCGGAACTCCCGCTCGTTATGGGAGTGGTGGGCCTGCGCCGCATATGCGGCAGGCGGCGGCGAGGAGTAAGGAGTTGGCGTGGGGGATGTGGCGGTTGGCGCACGGTCAGGAAACCACGGCGAGGAGAACCGCGGACGCACCCCGGGAGCGTCTGCCCCCGTCGCGGACGGACGCGTGACCTCCGGGAACGACTCCGGGGGACCCGAGGATGGCACGGTGACGGAGCAGAACCAGAGCGATGACGAGGGGACGGGCGGCAGGGCCCCGCAGCAGAGGAAGCCGCGCTCCTTCTGGAAGGAACTGCCCATCCTGATCGGCATCGCGCTGGTGCTGGCGCTGCTGATCAAGACGTTCCTCGTGCAGGCGTTCTCCATCCCGTCCGACTCGATGCAGAACACCCTGCAGCGCGGCGACCGGGTCCTGGTCGACAAGCTGACCCCGTGGTTCGGCTCCGAGCCCGACCGCGGCGAGGTCGTCGTCTTCCACGACCCGGACCAGTGGCTGGCCGGCGAGCCGGTCGCGAAGCCCAACGCCCTGCAGACCTTCCTCAGCTGGATCGGCCTCATGCCGTCCGCGGAGGAGAAGGACCTCATCAAGCGCGTCATCGGCGTCGGCGGCGACACCGTCGAGTGCAAGGGCACCGGCCCGCTCAGGGTCAACGGCAAGGCGCTGGACGAGCCGTACATCTACCCCGGCAACACGCCCTGCAGTGTCGACCAGGAGGGCGGGCAGTTCAGGGTGAAGGTGCCCGAGGGCTCCATCTGGGTCATGGGCGACCACCGGCAGAACTCACGCGACTCCCGCTACAACCAGAACGACGAGAACCACGGCATGGTGCCCGTGCACGAGGTCGTCGGCCGCGCCATCGTGCGCGCCTGGCCGATCAACCGCTGGGGCACGCTGCCCGTGCCGGACACCTTCGACCAGCTCGGCCTCGATGAGCAGTCCTCGGCCGCCGGCGCCCTGACGGCCGCCCCGGACGGTGTCGCCCTCGCCGGGATGGTGCCGGTGGTGCTGTGGCGGCGCCGGCGGGACGCCGGGACGGGCGCCGCCGGCCGGGGAGCGGGCACCGTGGCGGCCGGGCGCCGCTGACGGGCCCCGGTCCCTCTGGCGCGGTCTGTTCCCACGGGGCGCGGTGAAGCCCTCGTGGAGCTTGTGACCTCGGCGGGGCCAAGGGCTGCCCCGCCGAGGTACCGCCCGGTAGGGTGCGGTTCCATGGGTGGCGAGAACACGACGCGTACGGCCCCGCGCGGCGGCGGCACGGGCAGCGGCCCGGCGGGCGGCCGGACCGGACAGCGACTGTCCGGGCTGGCCGTGGCGCTGGGCCTGGTGCTGTTCCTCGGCGGCTTCGCCTGGGCGGCGGTGGCCTACCGGCCGTACACCGTGCCCACCTCCTCGATGACACCGACCATCGACGCGGGCGCGCGTGTGCTGGCGCAGCGCGTCGACGGCGCGGACGTCCGCCGCGGGGACGTCGTCGTCTTCCGTGACAAGACCTGGGTGACCAACGCGCCCGTGGTCAAGCGCGTCGTGGCCGTGGGAGGTGACCGGGTCTCCTGCTGCGAGCAGGGCAGACTCACCGTCAACGGCAAGCAGATCGACGAGCCGTACCTGCCCGAGGGCAGCGCGGCGGAGATCACGAACTTCCCGACCGTGACCGTGCCCGAGGGACGCCTGTTCCTCCTCGGTGACGAACGCCAGGGCTCCCTGGACTCCACAGCCCACCTCACGGACGCGGCCGGCGGAACCGTCGCGCGCGGTGCCGTCACCGCCCGGGTCGACGCCGTGCTCTGGCCGTCCAAGGGCATGCTGGAGCGGCCCACCGGCTTCGAGGTCCTCGGTCCCCTCTCCCGGCCCGGTCCGCTGCGCACGATCGTTCTGATGATCGTCGTCGGCGCCGTGCTCGTACTGGGCGGTGGCGCCTACGGCCCGATCGCCGGACGGCTGGGCGGCTCCCGCAACCGCTCCCGCTCACGGACGGAGCCCGCCGGTGCCCGATGAGGCCGCGCACAGGGGCCTGGACGGGCACGTACGGGAGGACGGCGGACCGCGGCAGGTCTCCAGGGTGGTCCTGCTCGACCCCGAGGACCGCATCCTGCTCCTGCACGGCCATGAGCCCGGTGATCCGGCCGACGACTGGTGGTTCACCCCCGGCGGCGGCCTGGAGGGCACGGAGACACGCGAACAGGCCGCGCTGCGGGAACTCGCCGAGGAGACCGGCATCACCGAGGCCGAACTCGGTCCGGTGCTGTGGCGGCGCAGGTGCTCGTTCCCGTTCGCGGGCCGTCGCTGGGACCAGGACGAGTGGTACTACCTGGCCCGTACGTCCCAGACCGCGACCCGGCCCCTGGCGCTGACCGAACTGGAGCGGCGCAGCGTCGCCGGAGCGCGCTGGTGGACGTGCCGGGAACTGTCCCGGTCCCATGAGACGGTGTATCCGACCAGACTCGCCGGGCTGCTGCGCACGCTGCTCGACGAAGGTCCCCCGGCCGCCCCGGTCACCCTGGACACCGAAATCGTCTAGGGCCTGCTGGAACTGGCGCACAATGGTGGGACCGCACGGCTGAAGGGGAACATGCCATGAGCGCCGAGGACCTCGAGAAGTACGAGACCGAGATGGAGCTGAAGCTCTACCGGGAGTACCGCGATGTCGTCGGTCTGTTCAAATACGTGATCGAGACCGAGCGGCGCTTCTACCTCACCAACGACTACGAGATGCAGGTGCACTCGGTGCAGGGGGAGGTGTTCTTCGAGGTGTCCATGGCGGACGCCTGGGTCTGGGACATGTACCGTCCGGCTCGCTTCGTGAAGCAGGTCCGGGTCCTCACCTTCAAGGACGTGAACATCGAGGAGCTGAACAAGAGCGACCTCGAGCTTCCGGGCGGCTGACGGCCGCGCCCCTCACTCGCGTCGCGCCACCCCTGGGGGTGACGCGGTTGTCCACAACCGCCGAGTAACCCACCAAGATCCACCGGGCCGGGCCGGATGCGTGAACGTTGGCGCCGGAGGTGGTGCCGACATGGACGCACGAGGTGCGATCGGCAGGTACGGCGAGGAACTGGCGGTCCGCCGGCTGACCCGGGCCGGGATGACCGTCGTGCAGCGCAACTGGCGCTGCGGCAGGACGGGCGAGATCGACATCGTGGCCAGGGACGGCGACGTCCTGGTCGTCTGCGAGGTGAAGACCCGCAGGTGCGGCGCGTTCGAGCACCCGATGGCCGCGGTCACGCCCCAGAAGGCCCAGCGGCTGCGCGACCTCGCCGAACGCTGGATCCAGACGCACGGGGGAGCACCACCCGGCGGTGTGCGCATCGACCTGGTCGGCGTCGTGCTGCCCCGGCGCGGGGCCGCCGTGGTCGAACACGCCCGGGGGGTGGCGTGATGGGCTTCGCGCGGACGTGCTCCGTGGCCCTGGCCGGCGTCGAGGGCGTCGTCGTCGAGGTCCAGGCGGACCTGGAACCGGGCGTCGCGGCGTTCACCCTGGTGGGCCTGCCGGACAAGAGCCTGACCGAGAGCCGGGACCGGGTACGGGCCGCGGTGGTCAATTCGGGCGGCGAGTGGCCGCAGAAGAAGCTCACGGTGGGGCTCAGCCCGGCCTCGGTGCCCAAGGCCGGCAGCGGCTTCGACCTGGCGGTGGCCTGCGCCGTGCTCGGCGCGGCCGAGCGGATCGATCCGCGGGTGCTCGCCGACGTCGTGATGATCGGGGAGCTCGGCCTGGACGGCCGGGTGCGGCCCGTCCGCGGCATCCTCCCGGCGGTGCTGGCCGCGGCGGACGCCGGCTACGAACAGGTCGTCGTACCGGAGTGCGCGGCGGCCGAGGCGGCGCTCGTGCCCGGTGTCTCCGTCCTGGGCGTCCGCAGCCTGCGGCAGCTCGTCGCCGTGCTGACGGACGAGCCCGTGCCCGAGGAGGAACCGGACGAGCAGGGACGGCCGGAACCGCTCCTCGGCGGCCTGCGGGTCCCCGGTGCCGGCGCGGCCGCCGGCGTGCACCACGGGGGCGCGGCACAGCAGGACCAGGGACACGACCTGGCCGACGTCGTGGGCCAGACGTCGGCGCGTACGGCGGCGGAGGTCGCCGCGGCCGGCGGGCACCACCTGTTCCTGGAGGGGCCGCCCGGCGCCGGCAAGACCATGCTCGCGGAGCGGCTGCCCGCCCTCCTGCCCCGGCTCGGCCGGCAGGAGTCCCTGGAGGTCACGGCGGTCCACTCGGTGGCCGGGCTCCTGCCGCCGGACAAGCCGCTGATCGACGTCGCGCCCTACTGCGCCCCGCACCACTCGGCCACGATGCAGGCGCTCGTCGGCGGCGGCCACGGTGTCGCCCGGCCCGGCGCGGTCTCGCTGGCCCATCGAGGCGTCCTGTTCCTGGACGAGGCACCGGAGTTCAGCGGCCGGGCCCTCGACGCCCTCCGGCAGCCCCTGGAGGCGGGACACGTGGTGATCGCCCGCAGTGCGGGTGTGGTGCGGTTCCCCGCGCAGTTCCTGATGGTCCTCGCGGCCAACCCGTGTCCCTGCGGCCGTTACTCCCGGCGGGACACCCTGTGCGAGTGCCCGCCGTCGGCGATCCGCCGCTACCAGGCCCGGCTCTCGGGACCGCTGCTGGACCGGGTCGACCTTCGGGTGGAGGTGGACCCGGTGACCCGGTCGGAGCTCACGCGCGGTGCGCGGGGCGAGTCCACCGCGACGGTCGCCGACCGCGTGCGGGCCGCCCGGGAACGGGCCGAGGCACGGCTGGCGGGCACACCGTGGCGCACCAACAGCGAAGTCCCCGGCCGGGAACTGCGCAGCCGCTGGCACGCCGAGGCCGGCGCGCTGGACGAGGCCGAACGGAGCCTGGAGCGCGGTGTCCTCACCGCCCGCGGCCTCGACCGCGTCCTGCGGGTCGCGTGGACGGTCGCCGACCTCGTCGGCCACGACCGGCCTGCCGCGACGGACGTCGCCCTGGCCCTGCAGCTGCGTACCGGAGTGCCGCGCGGGGTGCCCATGGCCATCGGGGCACTGGCATGAGCGGGACGCGGTGGGACGGCGGGGAGCGGCGCCGCGACGCGCGGCCCGGCGACGACGAGCGCCGGCCGGGCGGCCGGCTGCCGCGCGGCGACGGCCGGCGGCACCGGACCGGACGGCTGGACGACAGCGGGGGACCGGGTCGCGGCGAGGCCGTGACCGGCGGTGCCCGTGAAGACGACGGCGCCGGGCGGGACGGCGGCAAGGCGGGAGCTGACGGCGCGCGGCTGGGCGACGGCGCACAGCTGGGTGGCGGCGCGCACGGGGAGGCGGGAGCACGGCGGCCCGACGGCGGGCCCCGGGACGCTGACGCGCAGCGGGGCGACGACTTGGGGCGGGGCGACGACGCGTGGCGGGACGACGGGCAGGACGCCCGCGCGCGGCCGGACGACGGCGAGCTGCTCGCCCGTGTCCTCCTCAGCCGGGTCGTCGAGCCCGGCGACCCGACCGCCGGGCGGTGGGTGCGGGAGCTGGGGGCCGAGCAGGTGGCGCGGCGCCTGCGCGACGGGGGGCCGCGCCTCGGCGGCGTGTCGGAGAAACGGTGGTCGGGGCTGCGGGCCCGGGCCGCCCTCGCCGAGCCCGAGCGGGACCTCGCCGTCGCGCGGGATGCCGGCGTACGGTTCGTGTTCCCGGGCGACGGCGAATGGCCCGCGCAACTCGACGACCTCGGGGACGCCCGTCCCACCGGTCTGTGGGTGCGCGGCGGTGCGGGTCTGCGGATGTGGGCCCTGAGATCGGTCGCCGTGGTCGGAGCCCGCGCCTGCACCGAGTACGGCGCTCACATGGCCGCCACGATCGCCGCGGGCCTCGCCGAACGCGGTTGGGTGGTGGTGTCCGGCGGCGCCTACGGAGTCGACGGAGCCGCCCACCGGGGCGCGCTGGGCGCCCGCGGTGCCACCGTCGCCGTCCTGGCCTGCGGCGTCGACCGGCCCTATCCCCGCGGACACGCCGAGCTGATCACACGGATCGCCGGCCAGGGGCTGGTGGTCGGGGAGCTGCCCCCGGGTGAGCACCCGACTCCGAGCCGGTTCCTCGTGCGCAACCGCGTCATCGCCGCGCTCACCCGCGGGACCGTCGTCGTCGAGGCCGCGCACCGCAGCGGGTCGCTGGTCACGGCGCGTGCGGCGCAGCGGCTGGGTCGCTTCGTGATGGGTGTGCCGGGCCCCGCCACCAGCGCGCTGTCCGCGGGTGTCCACGCTCTGCTGCGCGAGGAGGCCTTCCTGGTCACGGACGCGGCCGAGGTCGTCGAGCTGGTGGGCGAGATGGGTGAGCTGGCCCCGGAGCGGCGCGGCCCCGTGCTGCCCCGCGACCTGCTGCCACCCGGCGCCCGGGACGTCCTGGCCGCGGTCCCCGGGGGACGCGCGGCGTCGGCGGCCGAGATCGCGCGCGGCGCGCGGACGACGGAGGACGACGCCGTCGCGAGGCTGTACGAACTCCGATCACTTGGTTACGCCGAACGGCACGACGACGGATGGAGGTTGACACGCCGGGCAGTGATATCCGCTCGGGTCGGCCGGACCGGATGCTGACCGAGCGTGTTCGGCCGTCCGGGGCCGAGCCGGACGGTCCGGGGATTACCGCTGTCGGGCGTTCCGTCCGTCACGCCGGGTGACGGACGTGACCCGGCGGGGCGCCGAGCGGAACGTATCTGCGCACGCACCGCGCCCCGCCGTTCGCGCACCGCGACACCGCAGTCACGCTACGCTCACGAGGATTCCGGCACAGAAACCAGATCTCGACACCAGACCGACACCTCACCCAGGCACCCCCCTTCCATGGCAGAACGGCACAAGGCGACGAATGCCCCAGCACACCTCCGGGTCCGACCGGGCGGCGATCCCCCCAGCCGCCCGCGACTCTGGCAGCGTGCGGCCGCCCGCTCCCTCGACGCTCGACGAGCTGTGGCGGTCGTACAAGGCGACGGGGGACGAGCGGCTGCGGGAGCAGCTGATCCTGCACTACTCGCCCCTCGTGAAGTACGTGGCGGGACGGGTGAGCGTGGGGCTGCCGCCCAACGTGGAACAGGCCGACTTCGTGTCCTCCGGAGTGTTCGGGCTGATCGACGCGATCGAGAAGTTCGACATCGACCGGGAGATCAAGTTCGAGACGTACGCGATCACGCGGATCCGGGGCGCGATGATCGACGAGCTGCGGGCGCTGGACTGGATCCCGCGGTCGGTGCGGCAGAAGGCACGCAACGTCGAACGCGCCTACGCGTCGCTGGAGGCGCGCCTGCGGCGCACCCCGACGGAGGGCGAGGTGGCCGCCGAGATGGGCATCGCGGTCGACGAACTGCACGCGGTGTTCAGCCAGTTGTCACTCGCCAACGTGGTGGCCCTGGAGGAGTTGCTGCACGTCGGCGGCGAGGGCGGGAACCGGCTGAGCCTCATGGATACGCTGGAGGACACCGCCGCCGACAACCCGGTGGAGGTGGCGGAGGACCGCGAACTGCGGCGCTTCCTGGCGCGGGCGATCAACACCCTGCCCGACCGTGAGAAGACCGTCGTGACGCTGTACTACTACGAGGGGCTGACCCTTGCGGAGATCGGCAATGTGCTCGGCGTGACCGAGAGCCGCGTCAGCCAGATCCACACCAAGTCGGTGCTCCAGCTCCGGGCGAAGCTGGCCGGCTTTGGACGGTGACCCGCGTACGGGCGGTTGGGCGGGGACGGGTGGATGGGCCGGACGGGGGACCGGCCGGACGGGGGACCGGCCGTGGTCGCTCCGGCCGCGGTCGCCCCGTCCGTACAGTGGACGCCGTGCCAAGGATTCGAGCGGCCACCGTGGCCGAGCACCGGTCGATGCAGCGCGCCGCCCTGCTGGACGCGGCACGGACCCTGCTGTCCGAGGGCGGGACGGAGGCGCTGACCTTCCCGGCCCTTGCCGAGCGGACGGGACTTGCGCGGTCGTCCGTGTACGAGTACTTCCGGTCGCGCGCCGCGGTCGTCGAGGAGCTGTGCGAGGCCGACTTCCCGGTGTGGGCCGCGGAGGTCGAGGCGGCGATGTCCCGCGCCGACGGGCCCGAGGCCAAGGTCGAGGCGTATGTGCGCGGGCAGCTCACCCTCGTCGGCGACCGGCGGCACCGGGCCGTGGTGGCCATCTCCGCGAGCGAGCTGGACGCGGGAGCGCGGGAGAAGATCCGGGCCGCGCACGGCGGACTGGTCGCGATGATCGTCGAGGCGCTGGAGGACCTGGGGCACCCGCACCCCCGGCTGGCGGCGATGCTGCTCCAGGGCGTCGTCGACGCGGCGGTCCGGCGCATCGAACTGGGCGTGGCGGAGGACCCGGCCCGCATCACGCAGGCGGCGGTCGCCATGGCCCTGCGAGGCGTACGGGGCTGATCCCCGGACGGCTGCCCGGGGTACGCGGCCGGGCACAGTGCCGGGGCCTGCCGACGCCGGGTCCGGGGGCGTCGCCGGGTCGGGCCGGCTTCATCGGACCGGGTCGGCGTCGTCGGTACAGGAGCGACGGGCCCGACAGCCACCAGCGCGAGCTCCAGCGCAGCCGGCTTCGGCCAGGCCGCTCGGTTCCGGTGACGCCGCTCGGTTTCGGTCGGGCCGCTCCCGTCCGACTTGACCGTTCGGATCCGGCCAGGCTGCTCGGGTCCGTCCAGGCTGCCCGGGTCCTACCGGACCGTTCGGATCCGGCCGGAGTGCCCGGAGTCGGCCTGACCCCTCGTCCGCTCGTCCGGTCCGACCGCTCGGATGCCGCCTGCGGGCTGTTCCGAACGTCAGCCCTGGGGCAACGGCACCCCGAGGACCGGCAGCAGCCTCGACGGGCCCCCGTTCAGCAGCCACGCAGGCAGCAGCGCCAGGGGGTTCAGGTACGTGTCGCCGCGCAGCAGCCCCCAGTGCACACACGTCGCCGCGCAGTGCGATCCCGTGGCCTCCACCGTGCCGATCACTTCGCCCGGCGCCACCTCGTCGCCCACCTGTACGGAGGCCCGCACCGGCTCGTACGTGGTCCGCAGCGGCGGATCGCCCGTGCCCGTCAGCGCCACGGAGATCACGCCGCGGCCGGCCACCCGGCCCGCGAACAGCACCCGCCCCGGTGCCACCGCCCGCACGGGATCACCCGCCGGTGCCGCCAGGTCCACCCCGCGGTGACCACGGCCGTACACCGTCGCCGGAGGCTCCCAGCCGCGCAGGACCCGGGGACGCGCTCCTCGCCCTCCCACCGGCCACGCCCGCCCCACGGCCGGCACCGCGGCGTCCCCCGGCGCTGACTCCTCCCCGACTGCCTCCACAGCACCGGCCTCCGAGTCGTCCGTGTCCGAGGCGCCGGCCTCGCTCACGGCCACCCCCGCCGCGACCACCCCTGCGTCTGCCGCGCCCGGCCCCGAGGTGCCAGTGCCGGCCACGGCAGCCGGAGCGAAGGAGCCCGTCCGGGCCGCCGTGGCGCCCGCTCCGGACGTTGGCATGTCCGCCACGGTCGCGGCCGCCGGAGCGATCCCGTCCGTCCGGGCGACCGGCGTTCCGCCGTCCGCCGCCGCAGCGGGCAGCAACCCGAGCACCACGCCGGTCAGCAGCACCGGCGCCACCGCGAGCAGCCGTCCCCGCGGCGCACCCGTCGAAGGCCCCGGCGGCCGTCCCGGCCGCACCCCCGCAGCGCGCATCCCTGGCTCCCCTCGCATCCGCAACATGTGGCCACGCTCCCGCACTCCACCGGTCAGCCACTCGATCTGTGGACAACCACCCGGTTGTGGACAGCGGCGTCACCCGGGGCCCCGACGGTCCCGTACACTTCTCGTGGCGACCCGGGCCACCGGGTCGACTTCGCACGCCCCAGCACCCGGACCGGCAACGGCCGGTGTCAGCGCCCCTCGGTCCTTCGCGGCACGGCGCACCGCGGGCGTCAGGCGCGAGTGCCATCCGGTACTCGCGGCACAACCGAGAAATTCAAGGAGAGCGGCCATGGCCGTCGTCACGATGCGGGAGCTGCTGGAGAGCGGCGTCCACTTCGGTCACCAGACCCGTCGTTGGAACCCGAAGATGAAGCGCTTCATCTTCACCGAGCGCAACGGCATCTACATCATCGACCTGCTCCAGTCGCTGTCGTACATCGACCGCGCCTACGAGTTCGTCAAGGAGACCGTCGCCCACGGCGGCACGGTCATGTTCGTGGGCACGAAGAAGCAGGCGCAGGAGGCCATCGCGGAGCAGGCCACCCGCGTCGGCATGCCGTACGTCAACCAGCGCTGGCTGGGCGGCATGCTCACCAACTTCTCGACCGTCTACAAGCGCCTGCAGCGCCTGAAGGAGCTCGAGCAGATCGACTTCGAGGACGTCGCGGCCTCCGGTCTGACCAAGAAGGAGCTCCTGGTCCTCTCCCGTGAGAAGGCCAAGCTGGAGAAGACCCTCGGCGGTATCCGCGAGATGCAGAAGGTGCCGAGCGCCGTCTGGATCGTGGACACCAAGAAGGAGCACATCGCGGTCGGCGAGGCCCGCAAGCTCAACATCCCGGTCGTCGCCATCCTCGACACCAACTGCGACCCCGACGAGGTCGACTACAAGATCCCGGGCAACGACGACGCGATCCGCTCCGTCACCCTGCTGACCCGTGTCATCGCCGACGCCGTCGCCGAGGGCCTCATCGCCCGTTCCGGCGTCGCGACCGAGGGCAAGGGCGAGAAGGCCGCGGGCGAGCCGCTCGCCGAGTGGGAGCGCGACCTGCTCGAGGGCGAGAAGAAGGCCGAGGAGGCGCCGGCCGCTGCCGAGGCTCCCGCTGCTGAGGCTCCGGCCGAGGCTCCCGCCGCCGAGGCCGCTGCTGAGGCTCCGGCCGAGGCTCCCGCTGCCGAGGCGCCTTCCGAGGCTCCGGCTGCCGCCGCCGAGGCCGAGCAGGCCTGACCCGTCAGCGTCCGAGTTGACGGCGGGAGCGGGGACATGAAGTCCGCTCCCGCCGTTCACCCGTAGGTCAGCGGTGTGCCGGCGGCCTCCGGTTCCTCGGGGCCGCCCGCCCGCCGATCTTCGATCTTCCAGACTTCGAGAAAGATTCACAGACTCATGGCGAACTACACCGCCGCCGACGTCAAGAAGCTCCGCGAGCTCACGGGCGCCGGCATGATGGACTGCAAGAAGGCGCTGGACGAGGCCGAGGGCAACGTCGAGAAGGCCGTCGAGGCGCTGCGCATCAAGGGCCAGAAGGGCGTCGCCAAGCGCGAGGGCCGCTCCGCCGAGAACGGCGCGGTGGTCTCGATCATCGCCGACGACAACTCCTCCGGTGTCCTCGTCGAGCTGAAGTGCGAGACGGACTTCGTCGCCAAGGGCGAGAAGTTCCAGGCCGTGGCCCAGACCATCGCCGAGCACGTCGCCAAGACCTCCCCGGCCGACATCGAGGCCCTGCTCGCCTCCGAGATCGAGCCCGGCAAGACCGTCCAGGCGTTCGTGGACGAGGCCAACGCCAACCTCGGCGAGAAGATCGTCCTGGACCGCTTCGCGCAGTTCGCCGACGGCTTCGTGACCGCGTACATGCACCGCACGATGCCCGACCTGCCCCCGCAGATCGGTGTCCTGGTCGAGCTGGACAAGCCGAACGCCGAGGTTGCCAAGGGCGTCGCCCAGCACATCGCCGCCTTCGCGCCGAAGTACCTCTCCAAGGAGGACGTGCCGGCCGACGTCGTCGAGGCCGAGCGCCGCATCGCCGAGGAGACCACCCGCGCCGAGGGCAAGCCCGAGGCCGCCCTGCCGAAGATCGTCGAGGGTCGCCTCAACGGCTTCTTCAAGGACGCCACGCTGCTGGGCCAGCCCTACGCCCTGGACAACAAGAAGTCCGTCCAGAAGGTGCTGGACGAGGCCGGTGTCACCCTGAAGCGCTTCACGCGCATCAAGGTCGGCATCTGAGTCCGCAGCGCGACGGACACCCGACCCGGATAGGGTCGACAGCAGTCGTCCGTGTCGCCCGCGCAGGCCGCTACGCACGCGCGCGTGACGGACGACAGCAGATCTGACGAGGAGGCCATTGCCGCGTATGGGATGCGAAACACGCCCCACCGGCAATGGCCTTCTTCGTATGTGCACCACGTAACAGAGGCGGGATCTCCATGACCACCAAGGCCCAGAAGAGCGACGACGGCAAAGTACCCGGCCGGTTTCTGCTGAAGCTGTCCGGAGAGGCCTTCTCCGGCGGCGGGGGTCTGGGCGTCGACCCCGACGTGGTGCACGCCATCGCCCGTGAGATCGCGGCCGTCGTCCGGGACGGCGCGCAGGTCGCGGTCGTGATCGGCGGCGGCAACTTCTTCCGCGGTGCCGAACTCCAGCAGCGCGGCATGGACCGGGCCCGCTCCGACTACATGGGCATGCTCGGTACGGTGATGAACTGCCTCGCGCTGCAGGACTTCCTGGAGAAGGAAGGCATCGACAGCCGCGTCCAGACCGCCATCACCATGGGCCAGGTCGCCGAGCCGTACATCCCGCTGCGCGCCGTGCGTCACCTGGAGAAGGGCCGCGTGGTCATCTTCGGCGCCGGTATGGGCATGCCGTACTTCTCCACCGACACCACCGCCGCCCAGCGCGCCCTGGAGATCGACGCCGAGGCACTGCTCATGGGTAAGAACGGCGTGGACGGTGTTTACGACTCCGACCCGAAGGCCAACCCGGACGCCGTGAAGTTCGACGCGCTGGGCTACGGCGAGGTCATCACCCGCGACCTGAGGGTCGCCGACGCCACGGCCATCACACTCTGCCGCGACAACAAACTCCCGATCGTCGTCTTCGAGCTCCTGAAGGAGGGCAATATCGCCCGGGCCGTCAAGGGTGAGAAGATCGGCACGCTTGTGGGTGACCAAGGCAGCCGGGACTGACCGGTGCACCACCCCGTCCGCGCACGCCACTGTCCGGGGGACGGACGGGACGGAGCCGGGCCGGGGGATGGACAATGTCCTGGCGGTCGGGAACCGTGCAGGCAGAAGACGCGACGCAGCCGGCCGTCGGCCCCGACGAGGAACCGCAGCCGGGCCTACTCAAGACACGCAGGAGCAAGTGGTGATCGAAGAGACCCTCCTCGAGGCCGAGGAGAAGATGGAGAAGGCCGTCGTGGTCGCCAAGGAGGACTTCGCCGCGATCCGCACCGGCCGTGCGCACCCGGCGATGTTCAACAAGATCGTGGCCGACTACTACGGTGCGCCGACGCCGATCAACCAGCTGGCTTCGTTCTCCGTGCCGGAGCCGCGCATGGCGGTCGTGACCCCGTTCGACAAGAGCGCGCTGCGCAACATCGAGCAGGCGATCCGTGACTCGGACCTGGGCGTCAACCCGAGCAACGACGGCAACATCATCCGTGTGGTGTTCCCCGAGCTCACGGAGGAGCGCCGCCGCGAGTACATCAAGGTCGCCAAGGGCAAGGGCGAGGACGCCAAGATCTCGATCCGCTCCGTGCGCCGCAAGGCCAAGGAGGCCATCGACAAGCTGATCAAGGACGGCGAGGTCGGCGAGGACGAGGGCCGCCGTGCGGAGAAGGAGCTCGACGACACCACCGCGAAGTACGTCGCGCAGGTGGACGAGCTCCTCAAGCACAAGGAAGCGGAGCTTCTCGAGGTCTGATGAACGACTCTTCCTGGGGGGCGCCGCAGCAGGCCGGGTACTGGGGGCCCGCGGACCCGGACCCCGTCCCGGGGGCCGCGCCGGCGGGTTCCGCTCACGATGCGCATGACGCCCAGCAGACTCGCCCGATGCCCTTCGTGCCCCACGTACCCGACCACGGCGGAATCCAGGAGGACGACCGGGGGGCCGCTCGGCTGAGCGGCCCCTTGTTCCGCGACGGTGTGCAGCACACGCCGCACACGCGGCCTCACGACCCGCCGCCGTCCCGGCGCGACGACGCGCCGCACCCATGGCCCTACGACACGGCACAGCCCCCGCCCGCCGACGGGCCGGCGCAGCAGAATCCGGAGCCCATGCCCGACGCCCCGCAGAAGAAGAGCGCGGGCCGCGACCTGGGCGCGGCCATAGGAGTCGGCGTCGGGCTCGGCGTCGTCATCATCGCTTCCCTGTTCGTCGTCAAGGCCGTGTTCGTCGGCGTGGTCGCGGTCGCGGTCGTGGTCGGACTGTGGGAGCTGACGAAGCGGCTGGAGGAGCGCAAGGGCGTCAGGGCGCCGCTCGTGCCGCTGGCGCTGGGCGGTGCGGCCATGGTGGTCGCCGGCTACGTCAGTGGTGCCGAGGGCGCCTGGGTGGCGATGGCCCTGACCACGCTGGCCGTCCTGGTGTGGCGGATGACGGAGCCGCCGGCGAACTACCTCAAGGACGTCACGGCGGGCGTGTTCGCGGCCTTCTACGTGCCGTTCCTGGCCACGTTCGTCTCGATGATGCTCACCGCCGACGACGGCCCGCTGCGCGTGCTGACGTTCCTGGTGCTGACGGTGGTCAGCGACACCGGCGCGTACGCGGTCGGATGGCGTTTCGGCAGGCACAAGCTCGCGCCGCGCATCAGCCCCGGAAAGACCCGTGAGGGACTGATCGGGGCGGTGGCCTTCGCCATGGTGGCGGGGGCGCTGTGCATGCAGTTCCTGATCGACGGCGGCAGCTGGTGGCAGGGCCTGCTGCTCGGGCTGGCGGTCGCCGCCAGCGCCACGCTGGGCGACCTCGGCGAGTCCATGATCAAGCGAGACCTCGGCATCAAGGACATGGGCACGCTCCTGCCGGGCCACGGCGGCATCATGGACCGTCTGGACTCCCTGCTGCCCACCGCGCCGGTCGTCTGGCTGCTGCTGGTGATCTTCGTCGGCGGCAGCTGACGCAAGGGCAGACCCGTAGCCGGACACGGGAAGGGACCTGTCGCCACACGGCGCGACGGGTCCCTTCCCGTCTTCCGCTCCGCTGAGAGAGGCCGGTCTCAGGCGGTCGGCTGTCTTCTCCCCGCCCGCCGGTCAGGCGGCGCCCCGGGCCTCCGTCAGCTCGGCGGAGCGGCCCCTGGGCTCGGAGCGGGTACGGGACGCGACAGGGGCGGGGGAGCGCCGCACCGCCACCATGGCCACGTCGTCGGTGAGCCGGGAACCCACGTAGTCCCGCAGATCGTTCCGGACCTCGGCGAGCAGCGCGTCCGGCGGCAGCGAGGTCCAGCGCTCCAGCCGGTCGGCGAGCGGGTAGAACGCGCCGGTCGGACCGCGGGCCTCGGTCACACCGTCGGTGTAGAGCAGCAGAGTCGCCCCCGGCGGGAGGTCGGCGTGGTCCACCGGCACCTCCTGCCCGTTCAGGACGCCCAGGCCCAGCGGAAGCACCGGGACCGTCGGTTCGAGGACGGCGACCGTCCCCGCGTGGAGAAGCAGCGGTGGCGGGTGGCCCAGATTCGCCAGGCGCACCGGACCGTCGTCGGGCAGTTCCAGCACGACCGCGGTCACGAACGCCTCGTCCCCGTAGGGACTGCCCGAGCGGGGATCGGCGTTCGCCGCGGCGGACAGCTCCTCGACGTCCTCCACGAAGGTCGCCTCCAGTTCCCGCACCACCTCCACCAGCGGGCTGTCGTGCCGGACCGACTGCCGGAAGCTGTTCACCACGCAGCTGACCATCTCCAGTGAGGCCAGTCCCTTGCCCTGCACGTCCCCCAGCAGGATGCGCGCGCACGAGCCGTTGCGGGTGGTCGCGTAGAGGTCACCGCCGATGGCGGCCTCCTCGTCCGCCGCCATGTACAGCGACGCCAGGTCGAAGGGCCCGGTCCGGCGCGGCAGCGGGTGCAGCAGCACCCGCTGGGCGACCTCGGCCACCCAGCGTGACTGGGCGAGCTCCCGCTCCCTGCGCACCCGCACGGCGCTCGCCGCCACGGCGGCTGCGCTGATCAGTGCGATGGCGCCGATCTGCACCGCGAAGTTCACCGTGCCCAACTGACCGTTCGCCTCGGCCGCCGCCACCGCGCAGGGCAGCGTCACCGCGCAGACCAGGACGACGCACGAGGTACAGCACAGGACGGCTGCGAACGCCGGAGCCGCCCCCATGAGCGGACCCAGGCGGACGTCAGGCGGGGTCAGCTCGTCCGCCGCCAGCAGTAGCACCGGGAACAGAACCAGCACCGCGGTTTGTGTTCTGGGATGTCTCCGGACGCCGGCGCACGACAGTCTGGCGCGGACGTCTCGCACTGCGACCACCTCCGGTGCCCCTTTCCTCGGCATCCCGGGTCTCCCTCTCAGGCAACGGGCACGGCACGCCACCGGGAAGGGCCGTTCGGTACCTAATCCGCACATATGCCCGACGGCTCAGTCTTCTCCTTCTCGCCCCCTGCGGATGCACGGCGAAGCCGGCGGTAGGGTCGAGCATCCAGCTGCGGAGGGGGCCCCGTTGAGAAGCCGGATAGTGGTCTGGCGAGGTGTGCGTCTGGGTGCCGGGATGGGAGCCTGGCCCGCCGGGATCCTGGGGTCCGTCTGTCTCGTGGCTGCGCTCTGCTACCTGACCGCGGGGCAATGGGGCGGTTTTCGCTTGGTCATGCTGGTAGGAGCCTGCTTGGTGATGGGCAGCTTGGCCTTCGGGGTGCTGCTCGGTGCGACCACCGGGCTCGCTTTGGCGCTGGCCCCCGGCCGGCTGCTGAAGCGTCCGCTGCTGCGAGGGCTGCTCGCAGCACTCACCGCCGGCACACCCGTTGTGCTGCTTGCGGTCGCTTTCCTCAGCGGGGACGGCTATTCCCTGTCGAGCTTCCCCCTGTCCACCCACGTCATCACATGGTCCGTACCGCTCGTCACTGCTCTCGTGGCGGCCGCACGAAGCGGCGACATTGCGGGCTGCCGGGAGCCGTTTCTCAAGCGCCGCATCGATCACCTGAGTGTCTGACTGCGCTGCAACGGCCCCGAACCCAGACGGACGACCACGGACTCCCGGGGACGGTCATCACAGGTCACAGACGATTCGGGTACAGGTCGCACGCCCGCCCGGTGTGCTTCGGGACGAAGCAGTCCCTGCTCCAGGGTGTCCAGCGCGCCCAGCACCCCCCGGGCAGCCCAGCCGCTCAGCCGCCGCCAGGGCTGTCCGGGGGATCTGTGTGTGGGCCGGGCCGTCTGTGGACCGTCCGAGGGCGATCAACGACGGCCGGTGACGACCACTGACGACAGTCGTCCAGGTGGACAGCCCCAGGTCACCCGATTGGATCTGCGACACTGGACGCACCATGCCCAAGCCCGGAGAACTCACTTTCGTCGCCCCGCGCGGAGCCAAGAAGCCGCCGCGGCACCTTGCCGACCTCACGCCTGCCGAGCGCAAGGAGGCCGTCGCCGAGATCGGCGAGAAGCCGTTCCGTGCCAAGCAGCTCTCGCAGCACTACTTCGCGCGGTACGCCCACGACCCCGAGCAGTGGACCGACATCCCCGCCGGATCACGGGCCAAGCTGCGGGAGGCGCTGCTCCCGGAGCTGATGACGGTCGTCCGGCACCTGTCGACCGACCAGGGCACCACCCGCAAGACACTGTGGCGGCTGTCCGACGGGACGCTCGTGGAGTCGGTGCTCATGCGGTACCCGGACCGGGTGACCATGTGCATCAGCTCGCAGGCGGGCTGCGGCATGAACTGCCCCTTCTGCGCCACCGGGCAGGCGGGCCTGGACCGCAACCTGTCCACCGCCGAGATCGTGCACCAGATCGTCGACGGGATGCGGGCCCTGCGTGACGGGGAGGTCCCCGGCGGTCCCGCGCGCCTGTCCAACATCGTCTTCATGGGCATGGGCGAGCCGCTCGCCAACTACAAGCGTGTCGTCGGTGCCGTCCGGGCGCTCACCGACCCCGAGCCGGACGGGCTGGGGCTGTCGCAGCGCGGGATCACCGTGTCGACGGTCGGGCTGGTGCCGGCCATCCACCGGTTCGCCGACGAGGGCCTCAAGTGCCGGCTCGCCATCTCCCTGCACGCGCCCGACGACGAACTGCGCGACACGCTCGTGCCGGTGAACACCCGCTGGAAGGTGCGTGAGGTGCTCGACGCCGGGTTCGAGTACGCCGCCAGGTCCGGGCGCCGGCTCTCCATCGAGTACGCGCTCATCCGGGACATCAACGACCAGGCGTGGCGTGGTGACCGGCTCGGCCGGCTGCTGAAGAACAGGCCGGTGCACGTCAACCTCATCCCGCTGAACCCGACGCCGGGATCCAAGTGGACCGCCTCGCGGCCCGAGGACGAGAAGGCGTTCGTGGAGGCGATCGCCGCTCACGGGGTGCCGGTGACCGTCCGGGACACCCGGGGCCAGGAGATCGACGGGGCGTGTGGTCAGCTCGCGGCGACCGAGAGGTAGTCTGAGCCGTCCGACAACCGCATACTCGTCTTGTCTTCACATCCGTACATCTTCATATTCCGACAGGGGAGCGCCACAGCGCTGAGAGTGCGGCACACAGGCCGCAGACCCTCTGAACCTCGCCCAGGTCATTCTGGGTAGGGAGATCGGTCATCACTCGAGCTGTTGCGCCCTGCCCGGGGCCGGCGGACCTTCTCCGCCGGCCCCGGGCAGGGCCGCGTCTCTTCCTGGTCACTCCAGGAGGAATCCAGTGCACACCAAGACCTTCGTGGCCGTGGCGGTCGGGCTCGGCCTCGTCACGCTGTCCGCCTGCGGGTCGCCGAACGGCTCCGCCGGCGGAGGCGGCGCGGCGGACTCCCGCACCGTGACCCTGGTCAGCCACGACTCGTGGGCCGTGTCCGAGGGCGTCATCAAGGAGTTCGAGAAGCAGTCCGGCTACACCGTCAAGGTCCTCAAGGACGGCGACGCGGGCCAGGCCGTCAACAAGGCCATCCTCACCAAGGACAACCCGCAGGGCGACGTGCTCTTCGGCGTCGACAACACACTGCTGTCGCGGGCGCTCGGCAACGGGCTGTTCCAGCCGTACGAGGCCAAGGGCCTGGACAAGGTCGGCTCCGCCTACCAGCTGGACCGGGGCAAGCACCGGGTCACACCGGTCGACTACGGCGACATCTGCGTCAACTACGACAAGGCGTACTTCAGCGAGCACAGGCTGAGCCCGCCGCAGACCTTCGACGACCTCACCAAGCCGGCCTACCGGAACCTCCTCGTCACCGAGAACGCCGCCACCTCCTCACCCGGCCTCGGCTTCCTGCTCGGCAGCGCCGCGAAGTACGGCGACGGGGACACCGCCGGGGGCGGTGCCGGCAACGGAGGCTGGCAGGGCTACTGGAAGAAGCTCAAGGCCAACGGCGTGAAGGTCGTCGACGGCTGGGAGCAGGCCTACGACGAGGAGTTCTCGGGCTCGGCCGGCGGCAGGAAGGCCAAGGGCGACCGGCCGCTCGTCGTCTCGTACGCCTCCTCGCCGCCCGCCGAGGTCGTCTTCGCCGACCCGAGGCCGAAGACCGCCCCCACCGGCGTCGCGGCGGGCACCTGCTTCCGGCAGGTCGAGTTCGCCGGACTGCTGAGCAACGCCCGGAACACCAGGGGCGGCAAGGCCCTCATCGACTTCCTGATCTCCCGGCGGTTCCAGGAGGACATGCCGCTCAACATGTTCGTCTACCCCGTGACCGCGGGAGCGGCCGTACCCACCGAGTTCACCCGGTTCGGCCCGGCTGCCAGGAGCCCCCGGACCATGGCCCCCGGCACGATCGCCGACCACCGCGACCAGTGGGTCAAGTCGTGGACATCGCTCGTCCTGAAGTAGCCCCGCCCAGGGACCGGGCGGGGAGCGCGGCGCGGCTCGGGCTCATGGCCGGGCCCGTCGCGTTCTTCGCCGTGTTCTTCGCCTACCCGGTGGCCGCGATCGTCGCGCGCGGTCTGCGGGTGGACGGTGTCTGGCAGGCCGGGCGGATCGCGGAGGTGCTCGGGCAGAGCGGCATCCGGCACGTGCTGTGGTTCACCACCTGGCAGGCGGCCGCCTCGACCGCCCTCACCCTGCTGCTCGCGCTCCCCGCGGCCTACGTCTTCGCCCGCCTGGACTTCCCGGGCCGCCAGGTCGTGCGCGCGCTCGTCACCGTGCCCTTCGTGCTGCCCACGGTCGTCGTCGGGACGGCGTTCCTCGCCCTCGTCGGCCGCGGCGGTCTCCTCGACGAGCTGTGGGGTCTGCGGCTCGACACGACGGTGTGGGCGATCCTGCTCGCGCACGTCTTCTTCAACTACGCCGTCGTCGTCCGCACGGTCGGCGGCCTGTGGGCACAGCTCGACCCGCGGCAGGAGGAGGCCGCCCGGATGCTCGGTGCCTGCCCGCTGACCGCCTGGCGCAAGGTCACGCTGCCGGCGCTCGCGCCCGCCGTGGCCGCCGCCGCGCTCATGGTCTTCCTGTTCACCTTCACCTCCTTCGGTGTCGTGCAGATCCTCGGCGGCCCCACCTTCGCCACCCTGGAGGTGGAGATCTACCGGCAGACCTCCGAGATCTTCGACCTGTCCACGGCCGCCGTCCTGACGATCGTCCAGTTCCTCGCGGTGGGCGCGATCCTCGCCGTGCACGCCTGGACCGTACGGCGGCGCGAGACCGCCCTGCGGCTGGCCGACGCCGCCACGACCGCCCGCAGGCCGCGCGGGGCCGGGCAGTGGGCGCTGCTCGCCGGTGTCCTCGCCACCGTCCTGCTGCTCCTGCTGCTGCCGCTCGCCGTACTCGTGCAGCGGTCGTTCGCGTCCGGCTTCGGCTACTACCGGGCGCTGACCGACGCGGACGGCGGCACCTTCCTGGTCGCGCCGGTCCACGCCGTCGGCACGTCCCTGTCGTACGCCGTCGCCGCCACCGCGATCGCCGTGGTCATCGGCGGGCTCGCCGCCGCGGGCCTCGCCCGCCGGGACGCGGGCCGGATCGTGCGCGGCTTCGACGCGCTGCTGATGCTGCCCCTGGGGGTGTCCGCGGTGACGGTCGGTTTCGGGTTCCTGATCACGCTGGACGAGCCGCCGCTGGACCTCAGGTCCTCGTGGATCCTGGTGCCGCTCGCGCAGGCCCTGGTCGGGGTCCCGTTCGTCGTGCGGACCATGCTGCCGGTGCTGCGGGCGGTCGACGCGCGGCTGCGCGAGGCCGCGGCCGTGCTCGGCGCCTCCCCGTGGCGGGTGTGGCGGGAGGTGGACCTGCCGTTGGTGTGGCGGGCGCTGCTGATCGCCGCCGGGTTCGCCTTCGCGGTGTCGCTCGGCGAGTTCGGGGCCACCGTGTTCATCGCGCGGCCCGACGACCCGACCCTGCCGGTCGCCGTCGCCCGTCTGCTCGGGCGGCCGGGTGACCTCAACTACGGCCAGGCGATGGCCCTGTCGACGATTCTGATGGTGGTGTGCGCGGTGGCGCTGCTGGTGCTGGAGCGACTGCTCCCGCGGTCCCGGACCCACGCGGCCGGGAAGGCGTCCTTCGACCGGAGCGGGGAGTTCTAGATGCTGCTGACCCTGCGGGGCGCGACCGTCCGCTTCGACGGACGGGCCGTGCTCGACACCGTCGACCTGGAGGTGGCCGAGCACGAGATCGTGTGCGTCCTCGGACCCAGCGGCAGCGGCAAGTCGACGCTGCTGCGGGCGGTGGCCGGGCTCCAGCCGGTCGACTCCGGGCGGGTGCTGCTCGACGGGCGGGACCAGGCGGGAGTGCCGCCGCACCGGCGCGAGGTGGGGCTCATGTTCCAGGACCACCAGCTCTTCCCGCACCGGGACGTGGCCGGCAACGTCGCGTTCGGGCTGCGCATGCACGGCACCCCGAAGGGGGAACGGGCCGGCCGGGTCGGCACGCTGCTCGACCTGGTCGGGCTGCCCGGCGCCGGGCCCCGGCCCGTGGCCGCCCTCTCCGGCGGCGAGCAGCAGCGGGTGGCGCTGGCCCGGGCGCTGGCGCCCCGGCCGCGGCTGCTGATGCTGGACGAGCCGCTCGGCCAGCTCGACCGCGCGCTGCGGGAGCGGCTGGTCGTCGAACTGCGGGAGCTCTTCGGGCGCCTCGGCACCACCGTCCTCGCCGTCACCCACGACCAGGGCGAGGCCTTCGCGCTGGCCGACCGGGTGGTGGTGATGCGCGACGGGCGCATCGCCCAGTCCGGTACGCCGATCGAGGTGTGGCAGCGGCCGGCGGACGCTTTCGTCGCCCGCTTCCTCGGCTTCGAGAACGTGGCCGAGGCGGCGGTCGACGGGGACACCGCGGTCACGCCCTGGGGCAAGGTGCCGGTGCCACTCGGCGCACCGCAGGGCACCCGCACGCTCCTCGTCAGGCCCGCCGGGGTCCGTCTGGCCCCCGCCGACGAGGGCCTGCGGTGCCGGGTGACCGCCCGCACCTTCAAGGGCACCCACGTCGCCGTCCGCCTGCGTCCCGGGGACGCGCCGCCGCTGGAGGCCGCCTGCGCGCTCGGGGCGGCACCGGACGTCGGTGACGACGTCGGCGTGACGTTCGACGTGGCCGACGTCGTCGTACTGGACTGATCGCCGCCCGGCGTGAGCCGTACGGCCGCCCCGCACACGGCCGGTGCCGGACGCGGAGCGGATCGTTGTGCCGGCCCCGCAGCGGCGCCTGTCCACCGCGGGCCCGCCCCGGAGCCGGGACGGGCCCGCAGTGGACACGGTGGTGTCAGCGGCGGCCGTTCGCCCCGCGGCGGCGCAGACCGAAGAAGACCGCGGCACCGCCGACGACGACCAGGACCACCGCGGCACCGGCGATCAGGCCGGTGTTGGAGTCCGCGCCGGTCTCGGCGAGGTTCGACTCACCGGCCGCGGGCGACGGGGCGTTGCTCGGGGCGCCCGCCGGACCGGACGTGCCCGCCGGGGCGGTGCTGCCTGCCGGGGCGGTGCTGCTCTGCGAGGCGGACGGTGCCGGAGTGCCGGACTCCGTCGGTGCCGGCGAGGTGGCGGGCGAGGACGCGCCGGCCGACGGGCTCGGGCTCGCCTCCGCCGAGCAGGCCGTGGAGGGGGTGGTCAGGTTGGGCGTGATGTCGGCGTTGACCAGGTCCTTGACCTTGGCTCCGACCTTCTTGGGGGCCTTGACGTGGACGCGGTAGACGGCGTTCGGCTGCCAGTCCTCGACGAAGGTGATCGTGGCGCCCTTGCGGGTGCCCGCGACCGTCTGCCGGCCGACCTGCCTGGCGTCGGCGCCGTTGTTCTCGAGGAACACGGTGACCTCGGCCGGGGTGCCGGAGGGGTCGACGTCGGTGACGACGATGACGCCCTTGTTCCCGGCGCACTTGGCTTCGGCCGAGAACTCCTTGATGTTGCAGGCGAGCGCGTTGCCCGCGACACCGATCGCGAGTGCGGCCGAGGCGGAGGCGACACCGAGGACGCGCACGGTTCGGGCGGTACGGCGTGATATCGACAAGGTGGACACTGTGCCCTTCGGGATGTGCTCTTGCGGGGGGTGGCAGGGGAGTTGGGGCGACGACGAAGCACACCCCAGCGCCCCCGGGAGGCTCACAGGTCTATAAGCGTTCCATAAGAAGTGTCAATGCGTGAGCCGCCCACGGGTGTTGACTTTGCACACTCGTTAACCGGCCGCATGTTTCAACGCATCGGGCGGGGCGTCCGATCCGCCGTCAGATCGAGGGCACGGAGGCGGGATCGGGCGGCGCGGGACGACGCTGTCGCGTGGCGAGGCGGCGCGGTCCCGCGGCCGGGGAACCGTCGCACGGCACGGGCGGGTGCCGACGCAGCCGCCCGTGCCGTGCCGCGCGGCGCGCCGCGACGGGCTCAGCCCTGTACCGCGGCCGGGTCCATCCACATGACCTCCCAGGTGTGGCCGTCGAGGTCGTCGAAGGCACGCCCGTACATGAAGCCGTGGTCCTGGGTCTCGCCGGTCGCCGAGCCGCCAGCCGCGATCGCCCGGTCGACCAGTTCGTCGACCTTCCCGCGGCTCTCGGCGCTCAGGCACAGCAGGACCTCACTGGTCCGCGTGGAGTCCGCGATCTCCTTCTTGGTGAAGCCGGCGTAGCGCTGCCGGGACAGCAGCATGGCGATGATCGTGTCGCTGATGACGACACAGGCGCAGTCGTCGGTCGTGAACTGCGGGTTGATGGCGTAGCCGAGCTCGGTGAAGAACTTCCTCGAGGCGTCGACGTCGCCGACGGCCAGGTTGACGAAGATCATCTGCTGGTACATGCGGTGCTCCCTTCGGGGTTGGTCCGTTCGGTGGGGCAGACCCGGGAACCGGGCGAAACTCATCGGCATACGGCGGTCTTTTCACCGACCGCTGCCGCTCCGCCGGCCTCGTGCGTTCCGGCACCGCCCGCCGGCGCCGGGTCAGCGGATGAGCGGCAGGGCCGCGAGGTGGGCGATCACCAGGGTCAGCGGGGCGAACAGGGCCAGCAGGGCCGTGGCGCGCAGGGCGGCGGCGGCCAGCAGCATCGTGGCGGGCGCGCCCAGCCGCAGCAGGGCCGCGACAGTTTCGGCGCGTGCCTGCCGCGCTTCCACGGCGGCCGTCAGCAGCGTGGCCAGCGCGCAGCCGGCCACCAGGAGAGTGCCGAGGGCGGTCAGCGGGCCGACCGCGGGCGCGTCGCCGGACAGCGTGACCATGGCGTACGTGCCCGAAGCGACCGCGCAGACCAGCCCCAGGGGGCGGCCGATGCGGCCGGCCTCCTCCATCAGGACGCGGCCGGCCAGGAGGCGCAGCGCGCCCGGGCCGACCGACTGCAGCGCGCGTCCGCACAGGTGAGTGAGGCCGGGCCCGGCGAGTGCCAGGCCGACGGCGGTCAGCAGCCAGCCGAGGAGGACGGAGACGGAGTCGACCGCGAGGCCCCCGGGCAGCGCGGGCGAGGGGGAGGCGGCGGTGCGGCTCGCGTAGGCCTCGACGGCGAGCCCGGCGGCCAGCACGGCGATGCCCCAGGGCAGACCGCCGGGAGGCCTGCGGGGCGCCGGCGGGCGGCCTGGGTCGAGGTCGTCCCGTTCCGGCCCGGGGCCGGTAGGGGGGTCGGGCCGGTCCTCCGCGGTGGCCGGGGAGTCGGCCGCCGCCTCGGCGCCGGTCGGGTCGCCGGGCACCCGTGACAGCGCGGCTCCATGACGGTGCGCGGTGCCGGCGGCGACCCGTGCTGCGGCCGGCTGCGGTGCCGGCCGGCCGTCGTCGG
The DNA here is from genome assembly GCF_053587115.1 of Streptomyces sp. NPDC003697. Classification (NCBI taxonomy): domain Bacteria; kingdom Bacillati; phylum Actinomycetota; class Actinomycetes; order Kitasatosporales; family Streptomycetaceae; genus Streptomyces; species Streptomyces sp. NPDC003697. The sequence goes on along the minus strand of NZ_JBSFNN010000024.1, from coordinate 39,198 downwards.
CGTGCGGTCCGTCGGACGGTTCCGGGCGGGCCGCGGCCCGCCACCGCGCCCCGAAGCGTCCGTACGCCCCGAACGTCTCCCGTGCCCCGGTGCGCCGGTACGCCCCGAAGCGTCCGTATCCCCGGACCGCGCTCCGCGCCGCCGCGGGCGGCCGGGGGTCGCGCGGCCGCAGCGCCACAGCCACCGCCACGGAGGCGATCGCCGGCACCAGGGCGAGCAGGGTGAGCATCGCCGGGAGCGGCAGCGGCCCGCCGGGCGCCAGGAACTCCGCGGCCGTCCCCGTGAGCGGCCCGCCCAGCAGGTCGCCGCGCAGACGCAGGAAGGTGATCAGCGCCACCACCGAGCCGAGCCCGCAGCACAGCGCCGTCGTCGCCGCCGAGACGGCCATCAGCCGGCCGGGGCCGAGACCGACCGCGGACAGGCCCGGACGGGGCCGGGTGCCGGGATCGGTGCGCGCCACGGCGACCGCCAGGTAGGCGGTGGTGGCCAGCGGCACCGCGCACCAGGCCAGGCGCAGCACGGCGGAGGCGGGCGTGGCCGGGTGCGCGAGCGCGTAGCCGAGGGCGCACAGCAGCAGGAAGCCCGTGCCCGCCGAGGCGGCGCAGACCGTCAGCCGGCGCAGCTGGACGGCGGGCCGGGCGAGGCGGGTCAGACGGAGAGCGAGCACGCCGGCCGGCCTTCCGTGTCTCCCACCGGGGGCAGGTGCACCGTCCTCACGCACCGACCGTCGAGCAGGGACACCGTGCGGTCGGCGAGCGCCGCGGTCTCGGCGTCGTGCGTGGCGAGCACGACGGTGATGCCGTGCGAGCGGGCCGCCGTGGTGAGCGTGCGCAGGACGTGGGCGCGGTCGGCGCGGTGCAGGGGCGCGGTGGGCTCGTCGGCGAACAGCACCGTCGGGGCGGGCGCGAGCGCGCGGGCGATGCAGACCCGCTGCCGTTCGGCCTGGCGGAGCTGGTGCGGGCGCCGGCGGGCGAGGTCCCCGATGTCGAGGCGCTCCAGCCACTCCTGGGCCGCTCTGCGGGCCCGCCGCCGGTCGGTGCCGCGCAGCATCAGCGGCAGGGCCGTGTTCTCCCAGACGTTCAGCTCCGGTACGAGCACGGGGGCGGGGTCGATCCAGCAGAACCGGTCGCGGCGCAGCCGCTCACGGGCGAACGGGCCCATGGTGTGGACGGCCGTGCTGTTGAACCACACCTCGCCGCGCCGGATGCGCACCAGCCCGGACAGGCACCGCAGCAGGGTCGTCTTGCCGCTGCCGCTCGGGCCGCCGACGGCGAGGATCTCGCCCTGGCGGACACCGAGCGAGACGCCGCTGAGCGCGGGCGAGCCGTCGTTGTGGGTGAAGTGCAGGGCGCGTGCCCAGAGCACGTCGCTGTCCGGCGGGGCCACCATGGCGTACACCTCGTTCACATCGGAAATGCCGTGCGCGATCCGCGAATTCCCCCATCTGGGGGAACGAAGGCGAAGCCGATCGGTCACTGCACGCTAGGCAGCCGAGGGCCGGGGGCCGCAGAGCACGCGGCCCCGGGCGCCCGTTTCTCACTCGAACGGGCGGCCCCGGGGCCGGTGTTGATCATCTGATCGGAGGTATCACCTCGTGTGACCGCTGAGGGTCACCGCTTGGGGTGGCCGTGCGGTGGTGAGCGGGTGGCCGGCGCGCCCGGTCGTGGCGGGGAGCCGCCGGGCGCGGCGGGTGTCACGCCAGGCCCGGCGCGGGCGTCACGCCGGGCCGGTCACCCGCCGGCGTGTCACAGCTTGGTCCAGGCCTCCGTCAGGGTCGCGCGCAGGATCTGCTCGATCTCGTCGAAGGTCTCCTGGGTCGAGATCAGCGGCGGGGCGAGCTGGACGACCGGGTCGCCGCGGTCGTCGGCACGGCAGTACAGGCCGTTGTCGAACAGGGCCTTGGACAGGAAGCCGTACAGGACGCGCTCGGTCTCCTCCTCGTTGAAGGACTCCTTGGTGGCCTTGTCCTTCACGAGTTCGATGCCGTAGAAGAAACCGTTGCCGCGGACGTCGCCGACGATCGGCAGGTCGTGCAGCTTCTGCAGGGTCTGCAGGAAGGCCGACTCGTTGTCGAGCACGTGCTGGTTCAGGCCCTCCCGCTCGAACAGGTCGAGGTTGGCCAGGCCCACCGCGGCCGAGACGGGGTGCCCGCCGAAGGTGTAGCCGTGCAGGAAGGTGTTGTCGCCCTTGTAGAACGGCTCGGCCAGGCGGTCGGAGACGATGCAGGCGCCGATCGGGGAGTAGCCCGAGGTCATGCCCTTGGCGCAGGTGATCATGTCCGGGACGTAGCCGAACTTGTCGCAGGCGAACATCGTGCCGAGGCGGCCGAAGGCGCAGATGACCTCGTCGGACACGAGCAGCACGTCGTGGCGGTCGCAGATCTCGCGGACCCGCTGGAAGTAGCCGGGGGGCGGGGGGAAGCAGCCGCCGGCGTTCTGCACCGGCTCCAGGAAGACCGCGGCGACCGTGTCGGGACCCTCGAAGAGGATCTGCTGCTCTATCTGGTCGGCGGCCCAGCGGCCGAAGGCCTCCGGGTCGTCGCCGAAGATCGGGGCGCGGTAGAAGTTGGTGTTCGCGACCTTGTGCGCGCCCGGCACCAGCGGCTCGAACGGGGCCTTCAGGGCCGGCAGGCCTGTGATGGACAGGGCGCCCTGCGGGGTGCCGTGGTAGGCGACCGCGCGGGAGATCACCTTGTGCTTGGTGGGCTTGCCGACCAGCTTGAAGTACTGCTTGGCGAGCTTCCAGGCCGTCTCGACGGCCTCACCGCCGCCGGTGGTGAAGAAGACCTTGTTCAGGTCGCCCGGCGCGTGGTGGGCGAGTCGCTCCGCGAGCTCCACGGCCTTGGGGTGGGCGTAGGACCACACCGGGAAGAACGCCAGTTCCTGCGCCTGCTTGGCCGCGGTCTCGGCGAGTTCCGTGCGGCCGTGCCCGGCCTGGACCACGAACAGGCCCGCGAGACCGTCGAGGTAGCGCTTGCCCTTGTCGTCGTAGATGTAGGTGCCCTCGCCCCGGACGATCGTCGGCACGGGGGAGTTCTCGTACGAGGACATCCGGGTGAAGTGCATCCACAGGTGGTCGTACGCGGTGCGGCTGAGGTCCTTGGTACTCACGGTTATCGGGTTCCCCACATGTAGGTCTGCTTCTTGAGCTTGAGGTAGACGAAGCTCTCGGTGGAGCGCACGCCGGGCAGGGCCCGGATGCGTTTGTTGATGACGTCCAGCAGGTGGTCGTCGTCCTCGCAGACGATCTCGGCGAGGATGTCGAACGAGCCCGCGGTCATCACCACGTACTCGACTTCCGACATGCCGGTCAGCGCGTCGGCCACGGACTCCACGTCGCCCTCGACGTTGACGCCGACCATCGCCTGCCGGCGGAATCCCACGGTGAGCGGGTCCGTGACGGCGACGATCTGCATCACGCCCTGGTCGAGCAGCTTCTGGACGCGCTGGCGCACGGCCGCCTCCGAGAGGCCGACGGCCTTGCCGATCGCGGCGTACGGCCGGCGGCCGTCCTCCTGGAGCTGCTCGATGATCGCGAGGGAGACGGCGTCCAGATGGGGGGTGCCGTGCCTGAACTCGCGAAGGTCCCTCTGGTCTGCGCTTCGACTGGCCACACCTCACTGTGCACGACGTATCGACCGTTCCGCAAGGCTGCGGCGATGAATTTCGTTGTTTACGAGACTGAGACCTGCGGATTTCGCAGCGTTGACGCGAGTGGGGGTGTTGAAAACGTCGGCTCGCCGACTAGGGTGGGCATGTCTCAGTGCGTGGACATCCCAGACCCGCCCGAGAGACCTTCACAAGCAGCCAGAACCTGACAGGAGGGCCGGCAGTGAGCACCGAGCTGCGTCGTCTGCGCAACTACATCGACGGTGAGTTCCGGGACGCCGCCGACGGACGGACCACCGAGGTGGTCAACCCCGTGACGGGCGAGGCGTACGCGACCGCGCCGCTGTCCGGGCAGGCGGACGTGGACGCCGCCATGGCGGCCGCCGCGGCGGCCTTCCCGGGCTGGCGCGACACCACCCCGGCCGAGCGCCAGAAGGCACTGCTGAAGATCGCGGACGCGTTCGAGGAGCGTGCCGAGGAGCTCATCGCGGCCGAGGTGGAGAACACGGGCAAGCCGATCGGGCTCACCCGCTCCGAGGAGATCCCCCCGATGGTGGACCAGATCCGCTTCTTCGCGGGCGCGGCGCGGATGCTCGAGGGCCGGTCGGCCGGCGAGTACATGGACGGGCTGACCTCGATCATCCGCCGCGAGCCGATCGGCGTCTGCGCGCAGGTGGCTCCCTGGAACTACCCGATGATGATGGCCGTGTGGAAGTTCGCCCCGGCGCTCGCCGCGGGCAACACGGTCGTCCTGAAGCCGTCGGACACCACCCCGGCGTCCACCGTCCTGATCGCCGACATCATCGGCTCGATCGTGCCCAAGGGCGTCTTCAACGTCATCTGCGGCGACCGCGACACCGGCCGCCTGATGGTCGAGCACCCCACCCCGGCGATGGCGTCCATCACCGGCTCCGTGCGCGCCGGCATGTCGGTCGCCGAGTCCGCCTCCAAGGACCTCAAGCGCGTCCACCTGGAGCTCGGCGGCAAGGCCCCCGTCGTGGTCTTCGAGGACACCGACATCGACAAGGCCGTCGAGGACATCTCGGTCGCCGGCTTCTTCAACGCCGGCCAGGACTGCACGGCTGCCACCCGCGTCCTGGTCCACGAGTCGATCCACGACGAGTTCGTCTCCGCGCTCGCCAAGGCCGCCGCCGCGACCAAGACCGGCCGGCCGGACGACGAGGACGTCCTGTACGGCCCGCTGAACAACCCGAACCAGCTCAAGCAGGTCGCCGGCTTCATCGAGCGGCTGCCCGCGCACGCCAAGGTCGAGGCCGGCGGCCATCAGGTCGGCGACAAGGGCTACTTCTACGCACCGACCGTGGTCTCGGGTCTGAAGCAGGACGACGAGATCATCCAGAAGGAGGTCTTCGGCCCGGTCATCACCGTGCAGTCCTTCCGCGACGAGGACCAGGCCGTGGAGTGGGCCAACGGCGTCGACTACGCCCTCGCGTCCTCGGTGTGGACCAAGGACCACGGCCGAGCCATGCGGATGTCCAAGAAGCTCGACTTCGGCTGCGTGTGGATCAACACCCACATCCCGCTGGTCGCCGAGATGCCGCACGGCGGCTTCAAGAAGTCCGGCTACGGCAAGGACCTGTCGGCGTACGGCTTCGAGGACTACACCCGCATCAAGCACGTGATGACGTCGCTGGACGCGTGAGGCGCGAGGGGCCGCGAGCTGTGACGCGCGGCCCCCGCGTCGCCGGGTGAGGTGCCGCGCGCCCCTCGCCGAGCCCCCGGCCCCTCCCGCTTCGCGGCCCCGGACGGTGACGCACCGTCCGGGGCCGCGAAGCGTCCGGGACCGCCGTCCGCCGCCGCCGACCACCGGGCGTCGACTGCCGTACGTCTGGCGGCGCCACAGGCCGACGGCGCTGTGCCGGGCGCCGACTGAAGTACGCCGACGCGGCGTGCGCCGGCCGGCGCCGGACGCGGTGATGCGCCGACTGCCGTGGGCCGGACACCGGCGCCGCAGACCGGCGGTCGTGCGCCGGACACCGGCAGCCGCCACCCACCGCCGTGCGCCTCCGTGTTGCGCCGGGTGCCATGCGCGGGGGCGGCGGTGATCGGCCGGCCCAACCCGGACGCTGCCTTGCCTCGGCTGCCGCGGACCGGTCGCCCCGCTCCGTCCTGCGCCGGGCCGGTCGCCGTGCGGCTCCGCGTCGGGCGGTCGGGCGCCGCCCCGCGCCCGGGCCGGACGCGCCGTGGGCCGGACCGTGGGCTCTGGCGGCTTTGCCCTCTCTTTACAACCCGTTCTCTCGCCGCGTCGTCTCTCCGCTCGATCTGTCACGCAGCCCGCCGAGCACCGGGCGGGCCGACGAAAGAGAGCGATGCGATGCGCCGAACCGTCCTGAGCGCCCTGACACTCGCGTGTACCGCCGTGCTGGCGGGCGCCGTGCCCGCCGGCGCCGATGACGCCACGCCGGCCCCCTCGGGCCGCACGACCACCAGCCGTCCCACGGCCACTCAGACACCGGCCCCGGCGCCGACCAGGGTGTCGGCCGAGCCCTCCGAGGCCCCCGGCCGAGCACCGGCGCCGGTGCCGGACCGGGGTCGCGGTCAGGTCGCCGTCGTTCCCGAGGGGGCGCCCGACACCGGCGTGGCGGCGGGGTCCACGTCCGCGGGACCAGGTGGCGCACTGATCGGCGCGGGCGCCGCCGCGGTGTCCGCCGCGGGTGGCACGACGGTCCTCGCCGTCCGTCGCCGGCGGACGACCGGGGCATGACACCGTTTCCCCGGCGCGCGTTCGCCGGTGCCGTGGCGGCCGCCCTGCTCACGGGCTGCGGCGGCCATCCGGACCGGCGTGCCGAGACCGGACGCCAGGCCGGTGCGCCGCCGCCCTCCCCGGCCGCGGCCGGGACGGCGCCCGCGCCCGGGCGTTCGGTCCCCGTCCGGCTGTTCGTCCCGGCCATCGGGGTCGACACCCCCGTCATCCGGCTGGGGCTCGCGCCGGACGGCGGCATGCAGGTGCCGCCGGTGACCGCGCACGACCGGGCGGGCTGGTACGGGATGTCACCGGCGCCCGGCCAGGTCGGCCCGTCGGTGATCCTCGGGCACGTCACGGTCGGTGCCTACGGGGACGGGGTCTTCCGCCACCTGGCACGGCTGCGCCGCGGCGACCGGATCGTCGTGCGCCTGGGGAACGGCACGGCGGCGGAGTTCGCCGTCACCGTCGTACGCACGGTCACCAAGGCGGAGTTCCCGACGGACGACGTCTACGGGGACGTGCACCGCCCGGAGGTGCGGCTCATCACGTGCGGCGGCCCCCGCAGCGGTGACGGCTACCGCGACAACGTGATCGTCTTCGGTGCGCTGACCTCCGCGCACCCCTGATCCGCCCCCGTCCGGATCCCGGGCCGGTGGAACGCACGCCGACGGCCCGGGGTCCTGTCCCACGAGTGTCCGCACGACCCTGGAGAGCGTTGAAACGGTCCCGCGACAGGGCGGCGTCCGAGCTGTTCGCCGCCGTCTACCCGCGCCTCGCCGGCTGGTGCCGCCGTCTCGTCGACGACGACGAGACGGCCCACGAGATCGCGTCCGAGGCGTTCACCCGGCTCTGGGCCCGCTGGACGTCCGTGGAGGAGCCCCGCGGGTTCCTCTACGTCACCGCGGCCAACCTCGTCCGGGATCATTGGCGCAAGCTGGAGCGGGAGCGCAGGGCCGTCCGCCGTGCCACCTCGGAGGCCGCCGTCCGCCCCCACACCGAGCAGGCCGACCCGTCGGTGCGTCTGCTCGTGCAGTCGCTGCCCGAACGGCTGCGCGTCCCGATCCTGCTGCACTACTACGCCGACATGCCGATCCGGGAGGTGTCCGTGCTGACCGGGCGCAAGGAGGGAACCGTCAAGGCCGACCTCCACACGGCCCGTGAACTGCTCCGTGCCCACCTGAGGAGAAGCCTTGATCGCACGCTTTGACGACGGTCCGGAGTTCGAACCCGACGATCCCCTCGCGGTGATCCTGCGGCCCGCCGCCGACCGCCTCGCCCCGCCCCCCGGCCGGTACGAGGCGCTGCGCCGTGCCGCGGCCCGCCGCCGGCTGCTGCGCGCCGCGGCCGGGGCCGGTCTGACCTGCGCGGTCGTCCTCCTCGTCGCGCTGCCCCTGCGCCTGGCGGCACACGAGGCCCCCCGTGTGCCGGTGGTCCCTCTCGCACCGCCGTCCGCGGACCGGTCCACTGCGTCTCCCCGCCCGTCGCCGCCCGTGCCCCCCGCTTCGCCCGCTCCGTCGGTCCCGCCCACCCAGGCAGTCGCGCCCACCCCGTCGGCGGTGCCGGATCCGGCCGGCACGTCCCTCGTCCCGCGCCCCCGCACCGGGGTCTCCGGCGCCCCGAGCGGCCCGGCCGTCCCCACCCGCGAACGGTCGGCGACGCCCGCGCAGCCGTCGGAGGAGCAGTCGCGGACCGGGGCGGCCACCACGCCCACGAGCCGGACCCGGCCGTAGCGCACACCCCCGCCCGCCGGGGTGCGGCGGCCGCGCGCAGGGCGTCCCCTCGCCGGCCCCGGCGGCACCGCGGAGCGATCAGGCCCGGCGCTGAGCCCGGCGGACAGCCGGGGAACAGGTTTTGAACGTGTTCAACTACGGGCGTAGGCTCCCGACATGAGCGACAGAGCCGCCCTGCTGAAGGGCATACGCGCCTGGCTGGCCTTCTTCGTCGTCTGTCTGGTGCTCAGCGGGGCCACCGCCTTCCCGCTGGTGCACGAACTGCACTGGGCCGAGAGCCTCCTGCGGTCCCTGTCCGCACCGGAGCACGCCCCCGGCCTGATGGAGTGGATCGAACGCGTACGGCGCGGACTCGACACCGCCGACGCCGAGTACCCGTTCGTGCTGTACGGCACGGACTGGCTGGCGTTCGCCCACCTGGTCATCGCCGTCGCCTTCTACGGCCCCTACCGCGACCCCGTCCGCAACGTCTGGGTCGTCGACTTCGGGATGATCGCCTGCGCGGGGATCGTCCCCCTCGCGCTGATCTGCGGGCCGATCCGGGGCATCCCCTCGTGGTGGTCGGTCGTCGACATGTCGTTCGGGGTGTTCGGGGTCGTCCCGCTGTACGTCGTGCGCAGGAGGATCAAGCGGCTGGAGGCGCTCACGCCCCAGCCGGCGTCCCGCGCCCCCGTCGCCGTCGGCGGCTGAGTCCCCGTCAGGCGTCCACGTCCCGCCTCAGTGGCCGCGGACCGCGCACAGGGCGTCGACGCGGTTCGTCGTGATCGAGTCGACGCCGGACTCGATCAGGCGCCGCATCGAGCGGCGGGTGTCGGGCGTCCAGACCGACAGCAGGTAGCCGTCGCGGTGGATCCGGGCCGCCAGGTCCCGGGTCACCAACCCGAAGCGGTAGTTGAGCCAGCGCGGGCGGACCGCGGCCAGCAGACCGGCCCGCGGCGGGGCGAGCGTCGCCCAGGTCAGCGCGATCTCGGCGGACGCGTCGGCCGCGCGCACCGCGAGCATCGTCTCGGGGCCCGCGCAGTAGTACACGCGGTCCTGCGCGCCGCAGTCGCGGACCGCCCCGACGATCCGCCGCACCGCGGGCAGGCCGGGCCCGCCCGGAAGGTCGAGCATGACCCGGCTGCCGTCCGTCGCGGCCAGAGCGTCCACCAGCGTGGGCACCCGCCCGGCCGTCAGTTCGCGCACCTCGTCCGCCGACATCGACCGCAGCGGCCGGTCGTGCTCCCACAACCGGCTCAGCGTGTCGTCGTGCAGCAGCACGGGCACCCCGTCCCGGGTGAGCCGGACGTCGATCTCCACGGCGTCCGCGCCCCGGTCGAGCGCGGAACGCAGGGAGGCGATCGTGTTCTCACGGACGCGGTAGGGGTCGCCGCGGTGCGCCACGGCCGTCAGGGTCTGCATGGCCACATTGTGCTGCAGGGGCCCGACGGCCGGCCGGAGGCGGGGGCCCGACAGCCGACCCGACCGGGGTCCGGGCGGCGGACCGGACGCGGGGGCCCGGGTCGCGGGCGGGCCTCAGGGCGCGAGCCACCCCGTGGTGTAGGTGTCGATCTCGTCCGCGATGCGGGTCTTGCCGGCCTCGTCGAGGAAGGAGGCCCGCACGGCGTTCTTGGCCAGCTCGGCCAGACCCCGCTCGTCCAGGTCCAGGAGACGGGCGGCGACGGCGTACTCGTTGTTGAGGTCGGTCCCGAACATCGGCGGATCGTCGGAGTTGATCGTGACGACGACCCCGGCGCGTACGAACTCCCGCAGCGGGTGCTCGTCCAGGGTGCGCACCGCGCGGGTGGCGATGTTGGAGGTCGGGCAGACCTCCAGCGGGATCCGGTGCTCGGCGAGGTGCGCCAGCAGCTTCGGGTCCCGGACGGAATGGGTGCCGTGGCCGATGCGCTCGGCGCCCAGGTGGTTCAGGGCGTCCCAGACGGTCTCCGGGCCGGTCGTCTCGCCCGCGTGCGGCACCGACCGCAGCCCGGCCGCCAGCGCCCGGTCGAAGTACGGCTTGAACTGGGGCCGGGGCACGCCGATCTCGGGCCCGCCGAGGCCGAACGACACCAGCCCCTCGGGACGCAGCCGGTCGTCGGTGGCCAGCCGCGCCGTCTCCTCCGCGGATTCGAGGCCCGCCTCCCCGGGGATGTCGAAGCACCAGCGCAGCACGGTGCCGAACTCCGCCTCGGCCGACTTGCGGGCGTCCTCGATCGCGTCCATGAAGGCGCGCTCGTCGATGCCGCGGCGGGTGGACGAGAACGGGGTGATCGTCAGCTCGGCGTAGCGGACCTGCTGCCGGGCCATGTCACGGGCCACCTCGTACGTCAGCAGACGCACGTCCTCGGGGGTGCGGACCACGTCGACGACCGACAGGTACACCTCGATGAAGTGCGCGAAGTCCGTGAAGGTGAAGTAGTCGGCCAGGGCTTCGGGGTCGGTGGGCACCCTGGAGTCGGGGTGGCGGGCCGCCAGTTCGGACACGATGCGGGGAGAGGCGGAGCCGACGTGGTGCACGTGCAGTTCGGCCTTGGGCAGTCCGGCGATGAAGGCGTGCAGGTCGCGGGATGCGCGCTGGTCGGTCAAGGGATCCCTCCCCGGGGAACGGCGCCGCGGGGCCGCTGCGGGCACGGCGCGGGTGATCGGCTGATCGAGTGGCACGCACATCGTAGGCGCCCGTCCCGCCACGCCGTCCGCCGCCCGCCACCGTCCCGGCGGCCCGCCGGACCCGGCCGCCGGGACACCGCCCCGACCCCCTCGCCCCGGCCGGTCGGCCGGGGCGAGGGGAAGAGGGGGGAGAAGGGGAGACGGGATGAGGGGGAGAGGGGCGGGGATGGGGACCGCCGAACCGGGCGGAGGGGCCGGGGCGACCACGCCTTAGCATGGCGGGACATTCGATCGAGGGGGAGCGCGACATGACGGACGGAACGCAGCAGGGTGGCGATGCCGGGGCCGGCGACAACCCCTGGGCCCCGCCCGAGAGCCGCCCCTCGCTCGCCAAGGACCCGCAGCAGCCCGCGCCCGGGCAGTCGGCGCCGCAGTACCAGGCACCCCCCACGCCCCAGCAGCCCGCGGCGTGGGACCAGCCGTCCGCCCCCTCGCAGCCGCCGGTGCAGGACCAGCCGCCCGCGTTCCCGCCGCCGGCGTCCGTGCACGACCAGGCCACGATGGCCTCGATACCGGCGGCCGGCTTCCCGCCGCCCGGCTTCGGACCGCCCGGCGCGGAGTCCGCCGTGCCGCCCCCGCCCATCGCTCCCACCGGGCCCGCCCCCGGCGGGTACGGCTACCCCGCCTACGCCCAGGGCTACGGCTGGCCCGGCATGCCGATGGCCCGGCAGAACGGCATGGGCACGGCGGCGATGGTTCTGGGCATTCTGTCCTGCTGCCTGTTCTGCCTGTACGGCGTGGTCTCCGTCGTGCTCGGCATCCTCGCGATCGTCTTCGGCGTCAAGGGCCGCCGGAAGGCCGAGCGGGGCGAGGCCGACAACCACGGGCAGGCCCAGGCCGGGCTGATCACCGGCGTCATCGGCCTCATCCTCGGCGTGGTGGTGCTCGTGCTGGTCGCCATCGGCATCACGTTCGCCATCAACGACGAGCGCAACAGGCAGACGGACGAGGACCCCTACTACGGCGCCGCCGGTACGTCGGTGAGCGTCCTGGCCGCCGACCGCTGACCCACCGTCACCCGCCGGCCCCGTCCCGCTCGCTCCGTCCCACCCGCTCCCTCGGCTCGGACCAGTCCGCCCGGCCCGCCCCGCTCCGCAGTACCAGGCGGCACCCGGCCGCGCCCGGCCACCCGGCGGCTTGCCGCGACCGCCTCCCCCCGGCGGCCCGGGCCACTACGATGCTGCACGTCAACGGAGGGGAGATCACTTCATGTCCGACACCCATCCCGCCCCCGGCGGGTTCGGGCCGCCGTCCCAGCCGCCGCAGCAGCCGGCGCCGGGGTACGGGTATCCGCAGTCCGGCCCGGGCTACGGCTACCCGCAGTCCGCTCCCGGCCATCCGGTCGCGCCTCCCGTGGCCTATCCGCAGGCCCCCGGCTACGCGATGCCGGTGCAGCCGAGCAACGGCATGGGCACCACGGGACTGGTGCTGGGCATCATCGGCCTGGTGTGCAGCCTGACCTTCTTCCTGTGGTTCTTCGGCGTCGTCCTGGGCATCCTCGGGATCATCTTCGGCGCCATCGGCCGGGGGAAGGCCAACCGCGGCGAGGCCACCAACAAGGGTGCGGCGACCGGCGGTCTGGTCTGCGGCATCCTGGCCACCGTGGTGCTGCCGCTGCTGGGGCTGCTGATCTTCGCCAGTGTCATGGGCAGCGCGAGTACGTTCTGAGCGGGGCGCACGCCTGCGAGCGAGGGGCCGGGCGGAAGCCCGGCCCCTCGTCTCACTCCGCGCCCGTCCGCAGCCGCTCCCGGGCCTCCATCAACGCGAACCCCAGCAGGTTCAGGCCCCGCCAGCGCTCCGGGTCCGTCGCCGCCTCGTCGCCCGCGGCCAGCCCGATGCCCCACACGAGGTCCACGGGGCTCGCCTCCACCAGCACCCTCCCCCAGCCTTCGGCCGGGGGGACACCCACCTCGCTTCGCCCGCCCGTGTTCAGCAGGAACTCCCGCAGTTCGGGGTGCGCCGCGAACTTGTGGACGCTGCCCTCCACCACGATCCGGAAGCGCTCCCGCTCCCACACCGCCTCGTCGAAGCCGCGCACCAGCCGCCCGGCCTTCTTCGCCTCGGCCGGATGCCCGGCCGCCAGCACCCGGCGCTCCGCCTCCGCGTCCCCGAACAGCCGCGCCTTGCCGGCCATCATCCAGTGCTCGGCGGTCGCGTAGCAGACCCCGTCCACCGTGAACGGCGACGGCCACCACTGGCTCAGACAACTCGCGCCCACCCGGCCGTCCGGCGGCGGCCGGTGTCCCCAGAAATACAGATACCTGACTCTCGCCCCCGTGCGGACCGCCCCGATCAGGGCCTCCCGCGAATCGATCGTCCCCATGTCACGCGAGTCTGGCACGCACCACGGACAGTCCGTCCCGCCTTTTCCATGTCGACTCGACACCCGGTCGACAGATTCCGTCGCGTAACCAAAAGGCAACAACGGAATCACTTGTTGCAGTGCACTGGCTCTGTCAGGATCGGCACTCACATCGAGCTGGAGCTACGCCACCCACCCCTCTTCCCTGCGGGGTACGGCGGAGGAGAGCGACATGCACAACCCGGGCAACGCCACCCCGGAACGGTTCCCCGCACAGGCACGCTTCGCGGACGGCGCGCAGTACATCGCCGGCCGCCCGCGCCAGGGCACCTCGGGCCGCACCCACGCGGTCGTGGACCCCGCCACCGGCGAGGAGGTGTACACCTACGAGCTGGCCGGCACCGCCGACGTCGACGCGGCCGTGGCCGCCGCCCGCGCGGCCTTCCCGGCCTGGGCCGCCGCCACCCCGGGCGAGCGCTCCGACGCCCTGCACCGCTTCTCCGCCGTCCTGGCCGAGCGCGCCGAGGAGTTCGCCCGCGCCGAGTCGCTGCAGTGCGGCAAGCCGCTGAAGCTGACCCGCGAGTTCGACGTGCCGGGCACGATCGACAACACCTCCTTCTTCGCCGGGGCCGCCCGGCACCTGGCGGGACAGTCCGCGGGCGAGTACTCCGGCGACCACACCTCGTACGTGCGCCGCGAGCCGATCGGCGTCGTCGGCTCCATCGCACCGTGGAACTACCCCCTGCAGATGGCCGCCTGGAAGATCCTCCCGGCGATCGCCGCGGGCAACACCGTCGTGCTCAAGCCCGCCGAGCTGACGCCGCTGACCGCGCTGATGTTCGCCCAGGCCGCCACCGATGCCGGGATCCCGGACGGTGTGGTCAACATCGTCACGGGTGCCGGCCGGGAGGCCGGCGAGCACCTGGTCGGCCACCCCGACGTGGCCATGACCTCGTTCACCGGCTCCACCGCCGTCGGCAGGCGCGTCGCCGAGATCGCCACCGCCACGGTCAAGCGCCTCCACCTGGAGCTCGGCGGCAAGGCGCCGTTCGTGGTCTTCGACGACGCCGACCTGGAGGCCGCCGTCCACGGCGCGGTCGCGGGCGCGCTCATCAACACCGGCCAGGACTGCACGGCCGCCACGCGCGCCTACGTCCAGCGGCCCCTGTACGAGGAGTTCGTCGCGCGGACCGCCGCCCTCATGGACACCGTCCGGCTCGGCGACCCCTTCGCCCCCGGCGCCGACCTCGGCCCGCTGATCTCGCACGCGCAGCGCGAGAGGGTGGCGGGCTTCGTCGACCGGGCCCGCGGCTACGCGCGCGTGGTCACCGGCGGCGAGGCTCCCGGCGGCGAGCTGGCGCGCGGGGCCTACTACCGGCCGACCCTGATCGCCGGCGCCGCGCAGGACAGCGAGATCGTCCAGTCGGAGATCTTCGGTCCGGTCCTGGTCGTCCTGCCGTTCGACACCGACGACGAGGGCATCCGGCTGGCCAACGACACCCCCTACGGCCTGGCGGCGTCGGCGTGGAGCCGCGACGTCTACCGGGCCAACCGCGCCACCCGTGAGATCAAGGCGGGCTGTGTGTGGGTGAACGACCACATCCCGATCATCAGTGAGATGCCGCACGGCGGCTACAAGGCCTCCGGCTTCGGCAAGGACATGTCCACCTACTCGTTCGACGAGTACACGCAGATCAAGCACGTCATGTTCGACAACACGGCGGTGGCCGCGAAGGACTGGCACCGCACCGTCTTCGGGGACCGGCGATAGCCGCTCGGCGGCTGTCGCCGGTGGGACGACCGGCCACCGACCAGGCCCAACCCTCCTGAAAGGGCACCACGCGCATGGAGCAGTACGAGCCCGACCGCCTGACTCCGGCCCAAGTGGCCGCCGTGAGGCGCAGCTTCCGCAACGGCCGGGCCTCCCTCACCCGCCGTTCGCTGCTGCGCGCCTCAGCGGGCGGCGCGCTCGCGGCCGGTGGACTCGGGGCGCTGAGCGCCTGCGGGATCCCCGCGGCGGGCAGGACGCAGGACGGCACGGCGACGCGGGACTACTCGGACAAGGAGAAGGTCGTCGCCTTCTCCAACTGGACCGAGTACATCGACGTCGACGACAGCGGCAAGCACCACCCGACCCTGGAGGCGTTCGCCAGGCGGACCGGCGTCCAGGTCAAGTACACCGAGGACATCAACGACAACAACGAGTTCTTCGGCAAGATCAAGCCGCAGCTCGCCGCGGGCCAGGACACCGGCCGCGACGTCGTCGTCCTCACCGACTGGCTGGCCGCCCGGCTGATACGCCTGGGCTGGGTGCAGAAGCTGGACCCGTCCCGCCTGCCGCACGCCTACACCAACCTGTCGGCGCAGTTCCGCAACCCCGACTGGGACCCCGGCCGGGCCTACAGCTACCCCTGGCAGGGCATCTCGACCGTCATCGCCTACAACAAGAAGGCGCTCGACGGCATCGAGGTGAAGTCGGTCTCGGACCTGCTCGACAACCCCCGCCTCAAGGGACGCGTCGGCTTCCTGTCGGAGATGCGCGACAGCATCGGGATGACGCTGCTCGACATGGGCAAGGACCCCGCGAAGTTCACCGACGACGACTACGACGCGGCGATCGCCCGTCTGCAGAAGGCCGTCGACAAGGGGCAGATCCGCCGTTTCACCGGCAACGACTACACCTCCGACCTGACCAAGGGCGACTTCGCCGCCTGCGTCGCCTGGGCCGGCGACGTGGTGCAGCTCAGGACGGACAGCCCGGACGTCGACTTCGTCATCCCCGACAGCGGCTACATGACGTCGACGGACAACCTGCTCGTGCCCAACAGGGCGCGGCACAAGGCGAACGCGGAGCGGCTCATCGACTTCTTCTACGAGCCCGACCAGGCCGCCGCGCTGGCCGCGTACATCAACTACGTGACGCCCGTCGACGGCGTGCAGCCCTACCTCGCGAAGATCGACGCGGACGCGGCGAAGAACCCGTTGATCATTCCCGACAAGGCCATGGCCGCCAAGTCGCACGCCTTCCGCTCCCTGACGCAGAAGGAAGAGACGGCCTACGAAGAGAAGTTCGCAAAGCTCACAGGGGCGTGACGATGATGACGACAGACAACAGCGGCGACGTCCGCCTCACCGGGATCGGCAAGACCTACGGCTCCTTCACCGCCGTGCACCCGTTGGACCTCACGGTGCCGAAAGGTTCCTTCTTCGCCCTGCTGGGCGCCTCCGGCTGCGGGAAGACCACCACCCTGCGCATGATCGCCGGCCTGGAGGAGCCCAGCACGGGCACCGTGCACCTCGGCGACCAGGACGTGACCCACCTGCCGCCCTACAAGCGGCCGGTGAACACGGTCTTCCAGTCCTACGCACTCTTCCCGCACCTCGACATCTTCGAGAACGTCGCCTTCGGCCTGCGCCGCCGCGGCATCAAGTCGGTGCGCAAGCAGGTCGAGGAGATGCTGGACCTGGTCCAGCTCGGCGAGCAGGCGCGCAAGAAGCCGCACCAGCTCTCCGGCGGCCAGCAGCAGCGTGTGGCCGTGGCCCGTGCCCTGATCAACCACCCGAAGGTGCTCCTGCTCGACGAGCCCCTCGGCGCCCTCGACCTGAAGCTGCGGCGCCAGATGCAGCTGGAGCTGAAGCGGATCCAGACCGAGGTCGGCATCACCTTCATCCACGTCACGCACGACCAGGAGGAGGCCATGACGATGGCCGACCAGGTGGCCGTGATGAACGCGGGCCGGGTCGAGCAGCTGGGCCCGCCCACCGACCTCTACGAGAACCCGCGGACCACGTTCGTCGCCAACTTCCTCGGCACCTCCAACCTGATCGAGGCCGAGGTCGACACCCGCAGCGGCGGCGAGATCGTCGTGAGGGCCGGGGGCGGCAAGCTCGTCCTGCCCGAGGCGCGCTGCTCCGCGTCCACGACCGCCGGCGGCAAGGTGCTGACCGGCGTCCGTCCGGAGAAGATCTCCCTCACACACGTGGACGACGAGGGCACCATCCCCGAGGGCCGCAACCGCATCACCGGGACCATCGCCGACTCCAGCTTCATCGGCGTCTCCACCCAGTTCGTCGTCGACTGCGCGGTCTGCCCCGAGTTCGAGGTCTACGTCCAGAACATCGACCGCGACCCCCGCCTGGTGCCCGGCACCGAGGTCGTCCTGCACTGGAACCCGGCCCACACCTTCGCCCTCGACGCGGCACAGGACATCGACGCGGGCGTGGAGAGCGTGGGGCCGCACGAGGGGGAGGCCGCCTGATGGCCGTCGTCACCGAGGCGCCGCCGCCGGCGGCGCCCACCGCCCCGGGCGGCACGGACACGAAGCCCCCGCGCAGGCGGGGCCGCCTCACGCCGTACTGGCTGCTGCTGCCCGGCATCCTCTGGCTGGTCGTCTTCTTCGCCCTGCCGATGGTCTACCAGGCGTCCACGTCCGTGCAGACCGGCTCCCTGGAGCAGGGCTACAAGGTCACCTGGCACTTCGTGACCTACTGGAACGCCCTGTCCGCCTACTGGCCGCAGTTCATCCGCTCGGTCCTCTACGCGGCCGCCGCGACCATCCTGTGCCTGCTCCTCGGCTACCCGCTCGCCTACCTCATCGCCTTCCGCGCGGGCCGCTGGCGGAACCTGATCATGGTCCTGGTGATCGCGCCGTTCTTCACCAGCTTCCTGATCCGCACCCTGGCCTGGAAGACGATCCTCGCGGACGGCGGCCCGGTCGTCGGCGCGCTGAACACGCTGCACGTCCTGGACGTCACCGGCTGGCTCGGCTGGACCTCCGGCGACCGGGTGCTGGCCACGCCGCTCGCGGTGGTCTGCGGACTGACGTACAACTTCCTGCCGTTCATGATCCTGCCGCTGTACACCTCGCTGGAGCGCATCGACGGCCGGCTGCACGAGGCGGCGGGCGACCTGTACGCGAGGCCGTGGACCACCTTCCGCAGGGTGACGTTCCCGCTGTCGATGCCGGGCGTGGTCTCCGGCACGCTGCTGACCTTCATCCCCGCCGCCGGCGACTACGTCAACGCCGACCTGCTCGGCTCCGCCGACACCCCCATGGTCGGCAACGTCATCCAGACCCAGTTCCTGCGGATCCTCGCCTATCCGACGGCCGCCGCCCTCTCCTTCATCCTGATGGCCGGGATCCTCACCATGGTCACCGTCTACATCCGCAGGTCCGGCACGGAGGATCTGGTCTGAATGACCCTCGTCAACTGGCTCAAGCGCAACCTCGTCGTCCTCGCCGGACTGCTGACGCTCGGCTATCTGCTCCTGCCCAACGTCGTCGTCACGGTGTTCTCCTTCAACCGGCCCAAGGGCCGCTTCAACTACGAGTGGCAGCGGTTCTCCACCGACGCCTGGCGCGACCCGTGCGGCGTCGCCGGCCTGTGCGGCTCGCTGTCGGTCAGCCTGCAGATCGCCGTCTGGGCCACGCTCGGCGCCACCGTCCTCGGCACGATGATCGCCTTCGCGCTGGTCCGCTACCGCTTCCGCGCACGCGGCGCCGTGAACTCGCTGATCTTCCTGCCGATGGCGATGCCCGAGGTGGTCATGGCCGCCTCGCTGCTCACCCTGTTCCTCAACATGGGCGCGCAGCTGGGCTTCTGGACCATCCTCATCGCCCACATCATGTTCTGCCTCAGCTTCGTCGTCACCGCCGTCAAGGCGCGCGTGATGTCGATGGACCCGAGACTGGAGCAGGCGGCCCAGGACCTCTACGCGGGTCCCCTGCAGACGTTCTGGCGGGTCACCCTGCCCATCGCTGCACCCGGCATCGCCGCCGGCGCGCTGCTCGCCTTCGCGCTCTCCTTCGACGACTTCATCATCACCAACTTCAACGCCGGCTCGACCGTCACCTTCCCCATGTTCGTCTGGGGTTCGGCCCAGCGCGGCACCCCCGTCCAGATCAACGTCATCGGCACGGCCATGTTCGTGGTCGCCGTGCTCTTCGTCCTGGCCTCCATGGCCGTCGGCAACCGCCGCGCCCGGCAGCGGGCGTGAGCGGACGCATTCCGTAGGGAGTTGACATCATGGCCCCGAGCGCCATGAGCCGTAACGACAACTGGACGAGATCCCTCGCCGAGGCCCAGCCGGTCCCGTACTGGCTGGACGACCCCGGCCGGCCCCGCCCCGAGCCGGCGCTCACCGGCGCGGAGACCTGCGACCTGCTGGTCGTCGGCGGCGGCTACAGCGGACTGTGGACCGCGCTGCTCGCCAAGGAGCGCGACCCGCAGACGGACGTGGTGCTGGTGGAGGGCCGTGAGGCGGGCTGGGCCGCCTCC
The DNA here is from genome assembly GCF_053587115.1 of Streptomyces sp. NPDC003697. Taxonomy (NCBI): domain Bacteria; kingdom Bacillati; phylum Actinomycetota; class Actinomycetes; order Kitasatosporales; family Streptomycetaceae; genus Streptomyces; species Streptomyces sp. NPDC003697. Next base: position 19,926 of record NZ_JBSFNN010000024.1, on the reverse strand, counting down.
GGCCGCAACGGCGGCTTCTGCGCCGCCTCGCTCACCCACGGCCTGGCCAACGGGCTCGCCCGCTGGCCCGAGGAGATCCACCGGCTGGAGGAACTGGGCGCCCGCAACCTCGACGCCATCGAGGAGGCGGTCGTCCGCCACGGGCTGGACTGCGAGTTCGAGCGCACCGGCGGGATCGACGTCGCCACCGAGCCCTACCAGGCGCGGGAGCTGCGGGACCGGCACGTTGAGCTGGAGCGCCGGGGGCTGGCCGACGGCACCGAGTTCCTCGACCGGGAGGCGGTGCGGGAACAGGTCCACTCACCGACCTTCGAAGCCGGCCTGTGGGACCGCCGGGGCGTCGCCATGGTCCACCCGGCCAAGCTCGCCTGGGGCCTGAAACGTGCCTGCCTGCGGCTGGGGGTGCGCGTCTACGAGCACACGCCGGCCCTGACGCTGAGGGCCTACGGCGCCGGCGTGGCCGTGCGCACCCCGTACGGGCACATCCGCGCCCGGCGGGTCGCCCTCGGCACCAACGTCTTCCCGAACCTGGTGCGGCGGGTCCGCTCCTACACCGTCCCGGTCTACGACTACGCCCTGATGACCGAGCCGCTCAGCGCCGCGCAGCTGGCCTCGATCGGCTGGCGGAACCGCCAGGGCCTGGGGGACAGCGCCAACCAGTTCCACTACTTCCGGCTGACCGCGGACAACCGCGTCCTGTGGGGCGGCTACGACGCGGTCTACCCGTACGGCGGCCGGGTGCGCGCCGAGTACGACCACCGCCCGGAGACGTACGCCAGGCTCGCCGGGCACTTCTTCACCTGTTTCCCGCAGCTGGAGGGCGTCCGCTTCACGCACGCCTGGGGCGGGGCCATCGACACCTGCTCGCGCTTCTCGGCGTTCTTCGGAACGGCCCACCGGGGCAGGGTCGCCTACGCCGCCGGCTACACCGGGCTCGGGGTCGGCGCCACCCGCTTCGGCGCCGAGGTCATGCTCGACCTGCTGGCCGGGGCGCGCACCGCCCGCACGGAACTGGAGATGGTCCGCAGGAAGCCGCTGCCCTTCCCGCCCGAGCCGTTCGCCTGGACCGGCATCGCGCTCACCAAGTGGTCCCTGGCCCGGGCGGACGCGCACGGCGGGCGGCGCAACCTGTGGCTGCGGACGATGGACCGGCTCGGGCTGGGCTTCGACAGCTGACGCGGGGCGGCGGGCGCGGGCGGTTCACCCGGACGAGGGACCGCAACCCGCGTAATGCCCGCGGCCGGGTCCCCTTCCCTCGTGGACGCGACACGCGCGTCCACGAGGGAAGGGGAGGTCTCTCATGGCTGCGACCAGGACGGCGCTCGAGTGGCTGGCATCCGTCGCGCCGGATCCCGGCGGCTGCCGCCGGCAGTGGGCGCGCGACCCGCACGCGGTCGCCCTGCTGCCCGCCGGCACCGCACGTTCCGCGAGGCCTCGGCCGCCGGTCGGCCATGGCGGGACCCGCGCCCGGCCGATCAGGGCCGGCCAGGCCGGTGCGCCCCGGGGCTCGCCGGTCGGGCGGCCTTCCGCGGTGGTCCGTGGCGGCCTGGCGGGCGTGGTCGGGGGGCCCGGAACGGTGGCGTGGCCGGTCAGCCGGGATCGGTACGGGAGGGGGGAGGCCCGGCGGAGGGCCGGCGGGCGCCTCCGCCGAGCAGCAGCCGCAGCGCGGTGAGCAGGACCGCGCACAGGCACCAGCTGGCCACCACGTCCAGGGGCCAGTGGTAGCCGCGCCGGACCAGACCGAAGCCGACGCCGAGCACGAGGACGGCGAAGACGGCGACGAGCAGGCGGCGGGCCGCGGCCCTGCGGAGCCAGGGGAGGAGGAGCAGGGCCGCGGACCCGTAGGCGACGGCGGCGGTGGCGGTGTGCCCCGAGGGGTAGTAGCCGACCCCGGGCGGCATCACCGCCGTGCCGTGACGGGCCGTCCACTCCTTCAGCGGCACGACCAGGACCGGCACCAGGGCCATCAGCGCGGCCGCCGCGGCCGGCGGCAGCCACCAGCGGTGGACACCGGCTGCGCGGCCCCGCCGGGCCGTATGACCGAGGACCAGCGCCAGAACGGGCACGGCGACCTGCGCGTTGCCCAGGTCGGCGAGGAGTTCGGAGGGGCGGTCGGGGTGGACGAGGAAGCGGCTGAGGCGCTCGTCGACGCGCAGCAGCGGGCCGTGCGCGACGACCTGCCAGGTGATCAGGGCGAAGAGGACGGCCGGGAGAGCGAGGAGCAGCAGGACACAGAGGACGCGGGAGGCGGCGGAGGCCGGCCGCCCGGGAAGGGGGAGCCCCCTGCCGTGCGCCACGGGCCCCCGCCTCTGCTCGGGCATCCGGTTCCGGGAGGTCGACACGGAGTACAGCTTGGCAAAACCGGCCGTGCGCCACCGGCCGGGCGGGTGGGCGGGCGTGAAACCGGCACCGCCGCCGTCGCGTCCGTGGGAGGGGCGCGGCGGCGGCGGGACGGCCGAGAAGGAGGGGTCGGCCGCCCAGGAACCGGGGGGATGGTTCCCGGGGCGGCCGTCCGGACCGGAACGCCGCACGCCCCGGGGGGTCTGGGGCGGGCGACCGTCCGATCGAGAAGATCCGGGGCCGTCAGACCCCGGGTGTGCGCGAGGCACGGCCAGGTCGAAGCTGGGGAGGCCCCGGCCTGTTGTCGCCCACAGTGCCCTGCGGGCTGGGTGTATCTCTCATCTCGGGAGAACCTACGGCAGGGGAGGGGGACGCGACAGGCGGAACCGCGTCCCCCCATCCACCTCGCACACCTTCTTCACACGCTCTGCCGCGGGAGGCGACAGGGCGTGCGAACGGGGTGCTCAGATGCGGGTGAAAGCCTGCTCGATGATGTCCAGGCCCTCGTTCAGCAGGTCCTCGCCGATCACCAGCGGGGGCAGGAAGCGGACCACGTTGCCGTAGGTGCCGCAGGTCAGGACCAGCAGGCCCTCCTGGTGGCAGGCCTTGGCCAGCGCGGCGGTCGCCTCCGGGTGGGGCTCCTTGGTCGCGCGGTCCTTGACCAGCTCGATGGCGATCATGGCGCCGCGGCCGCGGACGTCGCCGATGACGTCGAACTTCTCGGCCATGGCGTTCAGCCGGGCCTTCATGACGGCCTCGATGTCCTTCGCCCGGGCGTTGAGGTCGAGCTCCTTCATGGTCTCGATCGCGCCCAGCGCGCCGGCGCAGGCGACCGGGTTGCCGCCGTAGGTGCCGCCGAGGCCGCCGGCGTGCGCGGCGTCCATGATCTCGGCGCGGCCGGTCACGGCGGCGAGCGGCAGACCACCGGCGATGCCCTTGGCGGTGGTGATCAGGTCCGGGACGATCCCCTCGTCCTCGCAGGCGAACCACTGGCCGGTGCGGCAGAAGCCGGCCTGGATCTCGTCGGCGACGAAGACGATGCCGTTGTCGGCGGCGAACTGGCGGATCGCGGGCAGGAAGCCCTTGGCCGGCTCGATGAAGCCGCCCTCGCCGAGCACCGGCTCGATGATGATCGCGGCGACGTTGTCCGCGCCGACCTGCTTGGTGATCTGCTCGATGGCCTGCTGGGCAGCCTCGGGGCCCGCGTTCTCCGGGCCGGTCGGCCAGCGGTAGCCGTAGGCGACCGGGACACGGTAGACCTCGGGGGCGAACGGGCCGAAGCCGTGCTTGTACGGCATGTTCTTGGCCGTCAGCGCCATGGTGAGGTTGGTGCGGCCGTGGTAGCCGTGGTCGAAGACGACGACGGCCTGGCGCTTGGTGTACGCGCGGGCGATCTTCACGGCGTTCTCGACCGCCTCGGCGCCCGAGTTGAACAGGGCGGACTTCTTGGCGTGGTCACCCGGGGTGAGCTCGGCCAGCGCCTCGGCGACGGCCACATAGCCCTCGTACGGCGTGACCATGAAACAGGTGTGCGTGAAGTCGGCCAGCTGCGCGGACGCGCGGCGGACGACGGCCTCGGCGGAGGCGCCGACCGAGGTCACGGCGATGCCGGAGCCGAAGTCGATGAGGCGGTTGCCGTCGACGTCCTCGATGATGCCGCCGCCCGCACGCGTGACGAAGACCGGCAGCGTGGAGCCCACGCCCTGGGCGACCGCGGCGAGACGGCGGGTCTGCAGCTCCTGCGACTTCGGGCCGGGAATGGCGGTGACGACGCGGCGCTCCTGCGGAAGTGCGGTCATGGGGGGCTCCCTGTGATCGTGCGTACCGGGCGGTCCGTGCGCCCGGGCGCCGGCGCACCGGGTGGGTGTCTCCGGTCGGGGCCTTTTCGGACGCTTGCCTTCTTTTCTCGCAGGTTAGGACGGCGGGGCGGGCGTGGGCATGCTCCATGTGGGCGTTGTCGGCGGCCGTGGTTGTCCGTCCTGGACATACGGGCAGGGTCCGGGCCGCGGGGGTACGTCGGCGGAAGCCGGGCCGGGATGCCGCGCGCCGTGCCGCGCCAACGGTGAACTCCCCGGCCCGGGCGTTAGATTGGCCCGCGGACGGTGGACGGAACGGCTGCTCAGGGGGCAAGGGCGATGGACGACGGGACGCAGGAAGCACGCGGCACGCATGCGAACCCCGTGCCGCGCCCGGCGATGCCGGGGCACGCTCCCGCGGCGCCGCCGCGGCCGGCGGTGCCGCCGGGGCCCGCGGCCGCACCGCCGTACACCGGCGCCGGGGCGTCCGGGTACGGGCCCCGGGCGGCCGTCGCCGACTGGCTCGACGAGCCCCGCCCCGCCGCCGGGCCGGGCATCTGGCGGCTGGGGCACCGCCCGCCGAAGGACACCCGGCAACCGGAGCGGCTCGCCCCCGTCACGGTCGTCGGCCTGCTCATCCCGCTGGTCGTGGCTCTCGTGCTGTGGTCCCTGTGGCGGCACGGCGGCTTCCCGTACCAGTGGGTGGTGCTGAAGCTGTTCACGCCGGACGACTGGTGGTGGGGCGGCACCGTGTCCCCGAAGGGCATGGAGGGCCGCGAGGCCCTCGTCGTCCAGGACGGCGTCTTCTTCGCCGTGCTCGTGTACGCCGTGGGCCGCCTGGGCGGCTGGCCCGACGTCCTGCGTCACTTCGTCGGCCGCCGCCCGCAGCCCGCCCGGGCCCTGTATGCCGCCGCCGGCGCCCTGATCGTGCTCAGCCTCGTCTTCCCGAACGCCTTCCCGGGCGTCGGCTGGGACGCCCTGCCGGTCGTCGACCCGGTCTTCTCGCTCGTCGTCCTCGTCTCGGGCGGCTACGGCCTGTTCACCTCGCAGCTGTTCACCGACGGGCTGTACGCCCTGATCACCCTGCTGGTCGTGTGGCCGTTCGCCCGGCTCGGCGGCTGGTGGGCGTACGGCCGGGAGCTCGCGGCGCGCCGCCGGGCCCGGACGGAGCCCGCCGCCGTGCCGGCCGCCGTCCTGCCCCGGTCGCAGTGGCCGGACCTGCGCGACGCCGGGCAGCACCAGGCGGCGGACCTGCTGTCCGCCGAGGTGGCGGGGGGCCGGATGAACGACGTCGACTGCGCGCGCGTGGAGCACGCCTGGACGCGGGCCCGCGGCGGCGCCCGCCTCGCCGACTTCACGGACACGGTGCTGCGGCACGGCGCCGCCGCCTGGACGCACCCGTCCGGGGCGCGCGACCTGCCGGGCCGCACGGCCCGGCACGACCTGCTCGAGGGGCAGGTGCGCCTCGGCCGGTGGGTACCGGGGGAGCGGGGCCCGCGCGCCTACGACGGCGCGGACGCCGCCCTAGACCCCGCCGCCCTCGGCACCTCCCTGCTCGTGGTGGGACCGCCCGGCTCCGGGAAGACCCGCAACGTCGTCGCACCGGTCACGGAGGCGCTCGCGCTGCAGACGCTGACCGGCCGGTGCGCCGTCGTCGCCGTCTGCGCCGCCGGGACCCCGCTCGCCCCGGACCCGGCCTTCGACGTCGTCGTCCGCATCGGCGACCGCGAATCCGTCCACGACCTGGACCCGTACGCGGAGGCCGACGACCCGGACGAGGCCGCCGCCGTCCTCGCCGAGGCCCTCGTGGGAGACCTCGACACCGTCGGCGCCCAGGGCGCCGCCACCGCGCTCGCCCAGCTGCTCGGTCCCTACCGGGCCGTGCACGGGCACTTCCCGCCGCTGCCGGTGCTGCGCGAACTCCTGGAGGGCGAGCCGGCGGCACTGTCGGCGCTGCGTGCCGCCCTCGCCGGGGACGAGCACGCCGTGATGCGCCGCGACCTGGACGCCCGTCTGCGCCAGGCCGGCACCGCGGCCGACGCCGGTCCGGCGCTCGCCGGCCGGCTCGCGCTGCTGGACCGGCCGGTGTTCGCCGACTTCTTCGGCTCCGGCGGCACGGGACGGCCGTTCTCCCTGCGGGCCGTGGCCCACCACCCGCTCCGGGTCCGCGTCGACCTGCCCGAACGCGGCCACGAGGAGGCGTCCCGGCTGATCACGCGGCTGGTGCTGGCGCAGTTCACCACCGTCGTGCGCGACACGCGCCGTCCCCACTTCGCCTGCCTGGTGCTCGACGACGCCACCGGGGCCGTCACCACCGAGTCGGTGCGCCGCGTCCAGCGGCTGCGCTCCCAGAACGCCGGTGTGGTCCTCGCGCTGCGGTCGGTCGCCGACGTCCCCGAGGCGCTGCACGGCCCGCTGCTCGGCGCCGTCGGCTGCCGCATGGCGCTGTCCGGGGTCACCACCTGGGACGGCAGCCGGTTCGCGCACGCCTGGGGCACCGAGTGGGTGGAGACGAAGGAGGTCGCCCAGCACACCGTCTTCGCCGACCAGCCGATGACCCGGGCCCTGCACGCCCTGCGCAAGCTGGTCACCGGGAAGGCCGTCACCACGGACGCGGTGACCGTGAAGCAGGTCGAGCGCGAGCGCTGGTCGGCCTCCCGGCTGGCCCACGAGGTGCCGCCCGGGCACGCGGTGCTGTCGCTGACGACCGTGCGCGGCGAGCACGCGCCGCCGCTGCTGGTGGACCTGCGGAGCTGAACGCGGACGGACGACCCGAACATCGCACCGTACGGTCACACGGTGACCGTACGGTGAGGCAGAATCGACAGAGGTCGTTCATACGCGGCGGCCAAAAGATCACAACGATCACCCGATCTCCGCAGACCTGAAGGCCCCATGCCCCCCACGCTCGCCTCGCTCGTCCACCACTCCGCGCTCAAGCTGACCGTGCGTGCGGGCGAGGACGGCCTGGATGTGCCCGTCCGCTGGGCGCACGTCAGCGAGCTGGCCGACCCCGTGCCGTACATGGAGGGCGGGGAGCTGCTGCTGATCACCGCCCTGAAGCTGGACGCGGAGGACGCCGAGGCCATGCGCCGCTATGTGAAGCGGCTGGTCGGCGCCGGGGTGGTCGGGCTCGGCTTCGCCGTCGGGGTCAACTACGACGAGATACCCAAGGCGCTCGTCGACGCCGCCGAGCAGGAGGGCCTGCCGCTGCTGGAGGTCCCCCGGCGCACCCCGTTCCTCGCGATCAGCAAGGCCGTCTCGGCCGCCATCGCCGCCGACCAGTACCGGGCGGTCACCGCCGGATTCGCCGCCCAGCGCGAGCTGACCCGGCAGGCGCTGAACGCCGGCCCCGAGGGTCTGCTCGCCGCGCTCGCCGCCCAGGTCGACGGCTGGGCGGCCCTGTACGACGCCTCGGGCGCCGTGGTCGCGACCGCGCCGGAGTGGGCGGGGCGGCGGGCGGCCCGGCTCACGACCGAGGTGGAGCGGCTGCGGGACCGGCCCGCGCCCGCCAGCTCGGTCGTCGGCGGGCCCCAGACCGAGGACCGCGTCGAACTGCACTCCATAGGCACCGGACGGCGTCCGCGCGCCGCCCTCGCCGTCGGCACGGCCGCGACCCTCGGCACCGCCGAGCGGTACGCCGTCCACTCCGCCATCGCCCTGATGACGCTGACCACGGAACGCTCGCGGTCCCTGCACGCCGCCGAGCAGCGCGTCGGCGCGGCCGTGCTGCGGATGCTGCTCGCCGGGCAGCAGGACCACGCCCGGGCCGCCGCGGGCGACCTGTACGGCGGGCTGCTGGACGCGCCCTTCCGGATGATCGTGGCCGAGTCGGTCCCGGCGCCGCCCGCGCGGGCGCACGCCGACGCCTGGACGCCCGCCGCCGGGCCCTCCCCCGCCCTGCCGGCCGTCGGCTCCGCGGGCCACCCGCTGGCGGGGCTCGCCGAGGTCGTGGAGGCGGCGGCCGCGCGCTCCGGGGAGGCCGTCCTGGTCGTCCCCGAGGGGGAGCGGCTGGTGGTGCTGGCGGCCGACGGGGGCGCGGCCGTCGCGGCGTGCGGGACGTACGCGGCGGCGCTGGAGGAGGCACGGTCCGCCACCGTGCGCGAGCAGGCGCCCGGCGGGGACGAGGAGGAAGTGGTCGTCGGGCTGTCGGCGCCCGCCGGCCCGATCGCCGCGGCGGCCGCGTACAAGCAGGCCGAGCAGGCGCTGTCGGTGGCGCGGCGGCGGGGCCGGGTGCTCGTCGAGCACGACCAGGTGGCGTCGGGCTCGGTGCTGCCGCTGCTGGCCGACGACGCGGTGCGGGCCTTCGCCGACGGGCTGCTGCGCGCGCTGTACGAGCACGACGCCACCGGGCGCGGGGACCTGGTGGCCTCCCTGCGGGCCTGGCTCTCGCGGCACGGCCAGTGGGACGCGGCCGCGGCCGACCTCGGAGTGCACCGGCACACGCTCCGGTACCGCATGCGGCGGGTCGAGGAGATCCTCGGGCGCTCCCTGGACGATCCGGACGTGCGTATGGAGCTGTGGTTGGCGCTGAAGGCGACGTCCTCCGACTGAGTCGGTCCGGGCGGGCTGCCTCGGGCGGCGTTCGGGGGGTGACCCGGGCGTCGGCCGGGTGGGTGCCCGGTGGTGTGCGGAGGCCGCGTCGGGTCGCGGGCCCGGCGTGCGGGGTGCCGCCCGCGCCCACCGGTGCCGCTCCGGCGGCACGGGTGCCCGCGGTTCGGGGTGGCCGGGTGCCTGCCTTCGCCGCCGGGACGGCGCGACGGGCCGCGGCTCGGGGTCCGCGGTCGGGGGCGGCGGGGCGATGGCGTGTGGTGGAGGGCGGGCCTTCGGCCGGGAGGCTCCTGGCTAGGCCAATTCGGTGTGTCGGCGGGGCCCAGTGCTACGGCTCGGACAAACGCCGGACGGCGCCTCCCGCCCTACCGTGGAGCACGCCATCCATTGACCACACCCCAACGGGAAGGGCCGGGACTCGTACATGACTTCCACCCACGCCTTCTGGCTCGCCGGCCGCCAGGTCACCGGCGAGGACACCTTCGACGTCACCAACCCCTACGACGGGCGGCTGGTCGGCAAGGTGAGCGTGCCCACCGACGCCCAGGTCGAGGAGGCCGTGGCCGCCGCGTACGCCGTGCGGGACGAGTTCGCCGCCACCCCGGCGCACGTGCGGGCCGCCGCCCTGAACCACGTCGCCACGCGGCTGGTCGAGCGCACCGAGGAGATCGCGCAGCTGATCTCCGCCGAGAACGGCAAGCCGATCAAGTGGGCCCGGGGTGAGGTCGGCCGTGCCGCCTCCGTGTTCCGGTTCGCCGCCGAGGAGGCCCGGCGGTTCAACGGCGGCGAGGCGCAGCGTCTCGACACCGACGCCGGCGGCCAGGGCCGGCTCGCCCTCACCCGCCGCTTCCCCAAGGGTGTCGTCCTCGGTATCGCGCCGTTCAACTTCCCGCTGAACCTGTGCGCCCACAAGGTCGCCCCGGCCGTCGCCGCCGGCGCCCCGATCATCCTGAAGCCCGCCCCGGCCACCCCGCTGTCCGGTCTGGTGCTGGGCGAGCTGCTCGCCGAGACGGACCTGCCGGCCGGTTCGTGGAGCATCCTGACGGTCTCCAACGAGCGCATGCCCGCCCTCGTCCAGGACGAGCGGCTGCCGGTGATCTCGTTCACCGGTTCCGAGAAGGTCGGCTACGCGATCATGGACTCGGTGCCGCGCAAGCACTGCACCCTGGAACTGGGCGGCAACGGCGCGGCCGTCGTCCTCGCCGACTACGCGAGCGACGAGGACCTCGACTGGGCCGCGAGCCGTATCGCCACCTTCTCCAACTACCAGGGCGGCCAGTCCTGCATCTCGGTGCAGCGCGTGATCGCCGACGCCGCGGTCTACGACCGCCTGCTGCCGCGCGTCGTCGCCGCCGTCGAGGCCCAGGTGACCGGGGACCCGGCCGACGACAAGACCGACGTCGGACCGCTGGTCAGCGAGGACGCCGCGAAGCGGGTCGAGTCCTGGGTGCGGGAGGCCGTCGAGGCCGGGGCGACCCTGCTCACCGGCGGCGAGCGCGACGGCGCCACCTACGCGCCGACCGTCCTCGCCGACGTGCCCGCCGATGTGACGATCGCCTGCGAGGAGGTTTTCGGGCCGGTCCTCACCGTGCAGAAGGTGGACGGCGACGCCGCCGCCTTCGCCGCCGTCAACAGCTCCAAGTACGGGCTCCAGGCGGGTGTGTTCACCCATGACCTGCAGACCGCCTTCCGCGCCCACCGCGAGCTGGAGGTCGGTGGCGTGGTCGTCGGCGACGTCCCGTCCTACCGCGCCGACCAGATGCCGTACGGCGGCGTCAAGCAGTCCGGCGTGGGCCGCGAGGGCGTCCGCTCCGCGATGGAGGACTACACCTACGAGCGGGTGCTGGTGCTGACCGGTCTCGCCCTGTGACCCCCTGACGCGCCCGGAGGGGCCCGGCGCCGGCGTCTGCCGGTGGCCGGGCCCCTCCCTTTTCCCGGCCCGCACGGCGTGAGGGTCCCCGGCCGGGGCCGCCGGACGGCCGGACTGCGGTCCCGCCCCGTCGTTCCCGTACGGGCCCGCCGGGGGCGGGGAGACCGCCGTGCCGCTCCCCGGCGTCCCGAACACCACCCGCCCCCGTTCGCCGCGTGCCATCATGGCGTCCACCCGCCCGAACGCCGGTTCGCCGTCCGGGCGGGAAACCACCGCAGTTCGCGGGCGCCGGGGGGTCGGTGCCGCGCGGGGACACGAGGGGGGCTCGTGGCAACGACGGTACTGGGGGAGCTGCGCGGGGCGCAGAAGTCCGCGAAGGGCGTGTCGCTGTACTCGAGGTACGTCAACCGGCCGGCGGGCCGTTACCTGGCGGCGGGGGCGTACCGTCTCGGCCTGACGCCCAACCAGGTCACCCTGGTCAGCGCCGCGTTCACCTTCGCCGGCATCGCCGCCGTGGCGCTCGTCCGGCCCTCGTGGCCGCTGGCCGTCGCGGTGTACGCCGCGCTGGCCGCCGGCTTCGCCTTCGACTCCGCCGACGGGCAGCTCGCCCGGCTCACCGGCACCGGCGGACCGGCAGGGGAGTGGCTGGACCACGTGGTGGACTGCGCCAAGATGGTGGCGCTGCACACCGCCGTCCTGATCGCGTTCCACCGCTTCTTCGACCTGCCCGGCGACGGCTGGCTGCTGATCCCCCTGGGTTTCCAGTTCGCGGCCGTAGTGACCTTCTGCGGCGGACTGCTGACCGAGCAGCTCAAGCGGGGCCGGGGCGCCGGCGCCACCCCGGCGGCCGTGCCCTCCCGGGCGCGGGCCGTCGCCCTGCTGCCGGTGGACTACGGGGTGTTCTGCCTGGTGTTCCTCGCGCTCGGCGCACCGCCCGTCTTCCGCGTGGCCTACGCCGTGCTGGCCGCCACGCACGCCCTGTTCCTGGTGGCGTTCCTCGCCAAGTGGTTCAGGGAGCTCTCCGCGCTTCCCCGGAACCCGGCGTGACCAGCTTGTCCAGCGCCCTGCTCAGCAGAGTGCTGGAGGTGTGGACGGTGTACGGGAAGTAGACGACCTCGACGCCGACGCCGGCGAAGTCCCGCTCCAGCCGCTCGCCCTTCTCGGTCCCCCGCCAGTCGTCGCCCTTGAAGAGGACGTCGAAGCGCACCTGCTTCCAGGTCTCCAGCTTGTCGGGGACCGTCTCGACGAACGCGGCGTCCACGTGCCGGACGCTGCGCACGAGCTCCAGGCGCTCCGGCAGCGGGATCACCGGACGGCGGCCCTTGGCGAACTCGGCCATCTCGTCCGAGACCACCCCGGCGACCAGGTAGTCGCACTGGCTGCGGGCGTGCCGAAGGATGTTGAGATGGCCGATGTGGAACAGGTCGTAGACCCCCGGCGCATAACCGACTCGATGGACCATGCGTTCTCCCCCCACAGTGAACGTCAATCCGCCAGCGGCAGTTGATGGTCCACCGACCTTACTGTGAAGCCCACCTGGAGATCGGGTGAACGGTTAAGGTGGGCGGGGATCGCTTCTGGGGGGAAGGGGACCGGCGTTGACCGGATCGGAGCCCGCACATGCCCGCGAAGAGCACGACGCGAAGGAACCGGCCGAGCACGGCGCCCTGACCGGCCGGCGTCTGCTGCTGGTGTCCACCAACTACGCGCCCGAGCACACGGGCATCGGCCCGTACGCCACCCAGCTCGCCGAGCACTGGGCGGCCCGCGGCGCCGACACGCACGTCCTGGCGGGCATGCCGCACTACCCGTCCTGGCGGGTGGACCCGGCGTACGCGGGTTTCTGGCGGACGACGGAGCAGCGCGGCGGGGTCACCGTGCACCGGCGAAGACACACCGTGCCGGCCCGGCAGACCGCCCTGCGCCGGGCCCTGTTCGAGGCGTCGCTGCTCGCCCACCAGCTGGCCGCGCCGCCCCGCATGCGGCGCCCGGACGCCGTCGTCGCGCAGATGCCGAGCCTCGCGGGCGCGGTGGCCGCCGCCCGGATCGCCCGCCGTCACGGGGTGCCGTTCGTGCCCGTCGTGCAGGACCTGATGGGCGCCGCCGCCGCGCAGAGCGGCATAAGGGGCGGCGACCGGGCGGCCGCCGTGGCCGCGCGCGCCGAACGGTACGCCCTGGGCCGCGCCACCCTCGTCGGCGTCATCCACGACAGCTTCCGGCCCCGGGTGGAGGCGATGGGCGTCGAGCCCGCCCGCATCCGGCTCGTGCCCAACTGGTCCCACGTGGCCCGCCCGTCGCGGCCGCGCGCCGAGACCAGGGCCCGGCTCGGCTGGCCGCGGGACCGCCCCGTCGTCCTGCACTCGGGCAACATGGGCCTGAAGCAGGGACTGGAGGTCCTCGTCGACGCGGCCCGGCTCGACCCCGGCACCGACTTCGTCCTCATGGGCGACGGCAACCAGCGCGCCGCCCTGCGCGAACGCGGCCGCGGCCTGCCCAACCTGTACTTCCTGCCGCCCGCCGACGAAGCCAGCTTCCCCGACGTCCTCGCCGCCGCCGACGTCCTCGCGGTCACCCAGCGGGCCTCCGTGCTCGACATGAGTGTGCCGTCCAAGCTCACCTCCTACTTCGCCGCCGGGCGCCCCGTCCTCGCCTCCGTCGCGGCCGAGGGCGGCACCGCCGACGAGGTGCGCCGCTCGGGTGCCGGCGTGCTGGTCCCGCCGGAGGACCCGGCGGCCGTGCTGCGGGCGGTGCGGGAGCTGGCGGCCGACCCGGCGGCGGCGGACCGGCTGGGGGCCCGCGGGCCCGCGTACGTGGACGAGCGGCTGAGACGCGCGGCCGGCCTCGGCCGCCTGGACGACGTGCTCGCCGAGGCACTGCACCGGGGCACCACCGCGCACGAAGGAGCGGCACGCGCATGAGCGACGAGGCACGCGGTCAGCAGGACGAGCCGGAGCTCCTGCGCGACCAGGTGCAGCAGGTCCTGCGGCACCGCGTCCTGGTGGCCGGCGGCCTGCTCGCGGGCCTGCTCGCCGGCTGCTGGTTCGCCTTCGGCACGGCGCCGGCCTACGAGTCCTCCAGCGAGGTCCTCGTCCGGGCGGCCATCGTCAACCCGTACGCCGCCAACGGCACGTCCGCCGACAAGCAGGTCGACATCGGCAGCGAGCGGCAGACGGCCGCCGGGAACACGGTGGCCGCACGCGCCGCCGAGCGGCTCGGCAGGGGACCCGCGGACGTCGGCGAGCTGCAGCGCCACCTGCAGGTGACCAACCCGCCCAACACGCTGGTGCTCAAGTTCAGTTACGTCGCGAGCACCCCGAAGGCCGCCGCCCGGGGCGCCAACGCCTTCGCGCAGGCCTACCTCGACCACCGCCAGAAGCAGACCGCCGGCACCGTCGCCACCATGGTCCAGGGCTACCGGAACCAGCTCGACCCGCTGGCCAAGCAGCGCGAGGACCTCCTCGACCAGATCGACCGGCTCCAGGGCGACACCGAGAAGAGCACCGTGCTCGCCGCCCAGGCCAACCTGCTGGCCCAGATCACCCAGCTCATCAACAACATCAGCGAGCTGAAGGCCCTGGACACCACGCCCGGCTACGTCACCGTGACGGCCGAGCCGCCGGCGAACGCGGAGGGCCTCGGCACGCCGCTGCTGATCGCGCTGGGCGGGGTGATCGGCCTCGCGCTCGGCCTGCTCGGCGCCTGGCTGAGGATGATCTTCGACCCGTCGGCCCGCTCGGCGGACACCGTGGCCCGCGCACTGCGCGCCCCCGTGCTCGCCGCCCTGCCGAAGGGCCCGGCGGAGCCGCTGCTCGCCGCCGACGGCGCCCTCGCCGAGCAGTACCGCTCCGTGGCCTTCCGGCTGGCCTACGACCGGCACTTCGCCGACCGGCGCCGGCTGCTGGTCGTCGAGCCGAACGGCGAGGGCACCACGGCCGCCGCCGTCGCCGTCAACCTCACCGCCTGTTTCGCCGAGACCGGCATGGCCGCCCTGCTCGTCGAGGCCGACCTGCGCCGCCCCGGCCTGGCCGGCCGGCTGCCCGAGGCGCCCGGCGCCCGCGCCGGCTGGGCACGCGGGCCGGCGGCGGACGGCACCCCCTGGCCCGGCGGCCGGCACGTCACCGTCGATGCGGGCGAGTCCGGCACCTTCGAACTCGTCCCCGGAGCCCGCGTCCCGCACGTGGCCCGCACCCTCACCTCCTCCGCCACCACCCGCCTGATCGACCAGGCCGACACCCCGAACACCACGGTCGTGGTCCTCGCCCCGCCCGTGCTCTCGTACGCCGACGCGCTGGCCCTCGTCGACCGCGTCGACGGGGTCGTGGTCGTGTGCGACCCGCGCACCACCGCCCGGACCGCCCTCGAACGCGTCCGCGAACTCATCGACGGAGCCGGCGGCCAGGTCCTCGGCGCGGTCCTTCACGCCACCGACGGGCAGCGCAGGGGCCGCCGGCGGCAGCCGGCCGCCCCCGCGGCGGCGGAGCGGGAGCGGACCGCGACCGCGCGGACCGCCGCCCGGGACACCCTGTCCTCGGGCACCCGGTGAGGGCGCGCACCGCCGTCCTGTGCTCCGTCCTCGACCAGGCGGTGAGCGCGCTCACCAACATCGCCGTCCTGGTCCTGGTCGCCCGGCACAGCGAGGCCGGCACCTTCGCCGTGTTCGCGACGGCGTACGTGGTCTTCAGCGTCCTGCTCGGCGCCTTCGGCGCGTACGTCGGCCAGGAACTCGTACTGCACCGGGGCGAGCCGGAGGCCCTGGGGACGGCCTGCCGGGGCGCGGTGGTCTTCACCGCCGGGGCGTCGGGCGTCCTCGGGGTGCTGCTGGCGGCCACCGCCGCCGCGATCCCGGCCGACGCGTCGGTGTTCGCGGCCCTCGGCCTCGTCCTGCCGGTGACGCTGACGCAGGACACCCTGCGGTACTGCTTCTCCGTACTCCGCGCGCCCCACCTCGCCCTCGCCACCGACCTGCTGCGCCTGGGCGCCGTCCTGCCGCTGCTGGCCGTGCAGCCGGACGGCGCCTCCGCGGCCCGCACCACCCTGGTGTGGGGGCTGTCCGCGCTGCCCGCCCTGCTCACGGCCCTGGCGCTGCTGCGGCCGCACGTCCGGGGCGGGCGGGGCGACGCCCGGCGCTACCTGGCCCGCGGCCACCTGGGCCGCCGCTTCCTGGTCGAGTTCGGCGTCGGCAACGCCACCAGCCAGCTCGCCGTCCTCGCCCTCGGCCTGTTCGCGACCCCGCTCGCGGTGGGTGCGCTGCGCGGAGCCACCACCCTGTTCGGACCGCTGAACGTGGCGTTCAACGCGGCCACCGGCTTCGGCCCGCCGCTGCTCGCCCGGCACCCCGCGCCCCGGCGGGCCGCCCTGGCCGCGAGCGCCGCGCTCGCCGCCGTGGCCGCCGGCTGGGCCGCCGTGCTGTACGCGCTGCCCGCCCGCTACGGCCGCCAACTCCTGGGCGACACCTGGAAGTCGGCGGTGACGGTCCTCCCGGCCACCGGCGCCCAGTACGCGGCGATGGCCTTCGGCGTGTGCGGGCTGCTCGCCCTGCGGGTGCTCGCGCCCCGCGCCACGCTGCCCGTGCAACTGGTGTTCTCGCCGGTCTCGGCGGCACTGCTCCTCGCCGGCTACGCCTGGGCCGGGGTCGCGGGCGCGGCCTGGGGCCTCGGCCTGGGTTCGGCGCTCAAGGGCGCGGCCGCCTGGCTGCGGGCCGCGCGGCCGCCCGGGACCGCGGCGGACGTCAGCGCAGCTGCCGCCACCGCTCCGGGCGCAGCGTCGTGATCAGCGCCAGGCACAGCACACCGATCGCGATCCGCCCGGAGGCCTGCAGGAGCGGCCCCCGCAGCAGGATGAACGAGTAGCCCGCCACCAGCGGCACGGCGAGGGTGAGGACGCTCACCGGACCGGCCCGCAGCACCCCGTGCGCGTACCTGCGGTCCACCCGGGCCGCCACCCAGCCCGTCAGCCCGAACCCGGCGACCATGCCCACCGGGCCGAAGTCCAGCCAGAGCTCCGCCCACAGCGGGGAGGATCGGTTGGTGTTCGTCGCCGCCATCCACTCGCTGACCGTCACCCCGGTGTCCTGGGGCTTGGCCGTCCACACCGACCGGGGCACGAAGAACAGCACGGCCCCGGTCAGCTGGCGGCCGTAGGTGTGGCCGTTGCCCGCGTCGGCGTACGTGATCGTGTTGGCGAACATGGCCATCTGGTCGTAGTCCTTCAGGACCAGCGGTTCCAGCACGGAGGACGTCCGCGTGGTGCGGGTGCCCGCGTCGTCGTAGCGGAACCGGTCCGCGAAGGGGAAGACCAGCACGGCCGCCGCGACCCCCAGCGACAGGGCGGCCCGGTACATCGCGGGGCTCTGCGGGAAGACGGTGAACAGCAGCGCGAGCAGCACGGTCAGGAACCAGTACCGCGGATTCGAGACCGGGTTGTTGACGACCAGGTTCAGGCCCGCCAGCGCGGCCAGCGTCAGCCACGGCAGGGGACGCCCGCGCGCCCTCGGCGAGGTGATCAGCCAGCGGGTCACCACCATCAGCGCCAGCAGCGCCGGGACGGTGCCGAAGCCGCGCAGCATCGCCGTGCCGGCCTGTGAACCGGGTGCGCCCACGCCGCTGTCGTCGATGGAGCGGGTGATCTCCATCCGGCTGGCGAAGAACACGCCGAGGCCGCCCAGTTTCAGGACGAACAGCCCGCTCCCGGCGAACGCCAGCGCCACCAGCACCGCCGTCCGCCGGCGGGCGACCGTCGCCGGGCGGAACACCGTACGGGCCGTGGGCCGCACCCCCGGCCGCACCAGGAGCGCGCCCGCGTCGAACGTCGCACAGGCCGCCAGCACCAGACCCACCGCCAGCGCCAGGTCGGAGCGCGACCCGGCCACCGGCACCGGGTACGTGCCCATCACGGCCTGCGCGAGCGGGGCGATGCCCATCGCCATGTAGACGAAGAGCCAGAAGGTGCCCTGGAGGAGCTTGCGGTGCCGGCCGAGGATCATCGCGGACAGCCGGGCGCCCGCGTACACGGTGAGGACCAGTTGCAGCCAGTACGCCTGGTCGCGCAACCCCGCGCCCTCCCGCAGGACCACGAACGCGGGCAGCAGCACTGTCAGGCCCAGGACCAGCGGCAGGGCCAGCACCCGTCTGAGCGCGCCGCGCGGCACACCGCGGCGCGCGTCCGCCACACCGGCGCGCGCGGGTCGTACGGCGGCCGCCGGTCCGGCAGCCGGCGTTCCCGCCGCCATGGGTCCCCCTCCGCTCCCCGTTCGCAGAGTCTACGGATTCGTGTGCGAGCCGCGTGGCGAATCCCTAGGGTGGAGCGCGGAGGAGGGGGAACTCTTGCGCGATCTGCGAACGTTCACATTGTCCGGGTACGACAAGGGGCGTGGGATCGTCGTCCAGGCCCTGTGGTTCTGCGTGCTGAACACGCTGTTCATGGCCTGGTTCTGCCCGGCCCGGGTGCGGGTCGCGCTGCTGCGGGCCTTCGGCGCGGAGATCGGCCGGGGAGTGCTCGTACGGCACCGGGTGCGGGTGCTGTGGCCCTGGAAGCTCACGGTCGGCGACCACACGTGGATCGGCGAGGGCGCCTGGCTGCTGAACCTGGAGCCGATCACCATCGGCTCCCACGTGTGCGTCTCGCAGGAGGCGCTGCTGTGCACCGGCAGCCACGACCACCGCACCACCGACTTCCGCTACCGCAACGCGCCCGTCCGCATCGAGGACGGCGCGTGGGTCGCCACGCGCGCGACCGTGCTCGCGGGTGTGACGGTGGGGCGGCACGCGGTGGTGGCGGCGGGCGCGGTCCTCAGCCGCGACCTGCCCGAACTCACCCTGCACACGACGGCGGGGAACCGCCCGCTCCGGGAGCCGTCCGCGCAGCGCCCCGCCCGCGCACCGTCCGGCTCGAAGGGGGACCCCGAGCGGGAGCCGGTACCCGAGTCGGAGTCCGGGCACGCGCCCGGGCGGGAGCCGGTCCGGGGGGAGCCGCCGGTGCAGGGGGAGTCGGCCGCGGGGACGGCCGGGCAGGAGTCGGCGCGACCGGCCGTTCGGCCGGAGCCGCCGGTGCGGCCGGAGGCGGCGGGGCGGGAGGCCGGGTACCGGTCCGGCGAGGCGGTGCCGGAGGCCGGGCGCCGGTCCGCGCCCGAGGCCGCCGGGAAGGAGTCCGCGTCGTGAAGGCCCTGCACGCGGTCACCCTGCACACGCCCACCCGGGCGTTCGGCGGCCCGGTCCGGGTCGCCGTCAACCTCACCGCAGGCCTCGCCGCCCGCGGTGTGGACAGCCGCATCGTCGCCCTCGGCGCCGGATTCGACGGGCCGCTCCCGGCCGACGTCGACGGCCGTCCCGCCTGCCTGTTCCCGGCCCGCCGCGTGCTTCCCGGCGCCGGGTTCAGCGGGATCACCTCACCGGCGCTGCTGGCCGGCGCCCGCCGTCTGGTGCGCTCGGCCGACGTGGTGCACGTGCACCTCGCCCGCGATCTGGTGACCCTGCCGATCGCGCTGGCCGCGCTGCGCGCGCGCCGCCCGCTGGTGGTGCAGACCCACGGCATGGTCGACCCCAGCGACAAGGTCCTCGCCCGGATGCTGGACGCGGTCGCCGTGCGCCGGGTGCTGCGGCGCGCGGACGCCGTCCTGCACCTGACGTCCTACGAGCGCCGGGCACTGAACGCGGTGCTGGGCGGCACCGACCCCGGCAACGGGGTCCGTCTGGTCAACGGCGTGCCCGCCCAGGAGCGGCGCCCGCGCCCGGCCGGACCCCCGCGGCTGCTCTACCTCGCCCGTATGCAGGCCCGCAAACGCCCCGCGGACTTCGTCGCCGCCGCCCCCGAGGTGCTGCGCCGGCACCCCGACGCGCGGTTCGTGCTCGCCGGCGCCGACGAGGGCGAGCTGGGCGCGGCGCTGAAGCTGGCCGCCTCCCTGGGTGTCGCCGGCTCCGTCGAGTACCTCGGCACGCTCGCCCCGGACGCCGTGGCGGCCGAACTGCGCCGCACCCATGTGCACGTCCTGCCGTCGGTGGACGAGCCGTTCCCCATGTCGGTGCTGGAGGCCCTGTCCCTGGGCGTCCCGTCGGTGGTGACCCCGACCAACGGGCTCGCCGGCGACCTCACCCGCGCCCGCGCGGGCCGCGTCGCCCGCAGGCCGCAGGACCTGGCGGCGGAGATCCTGGAACTGCTCGACCCGGCCGCCAACGACGCCGCGTCCGAGGCCGCCTGGAGCCTGTCCCGTACGTCCTTCTCGCTGGACGCGGTCACCGACCGCCTCCACACGCTGTACGCGTCCCTGATCTGACGGGCCGAGGACCCGCCCGGCCGTGGGGCCGCCACACCTGGACCGTGGAGGAGGTCGACCTCCACTCGGACGTCGCCGACCTCGCGAAGCTCACGCCGGGC